>JBKHVQ010000092.1:0-5673 GCA_046569985.1 Thermoleophilia bacterium
TCTCCCGGGTCGACCACGCGGCCGGCCTCGGGGTCGGGCACGACCTCGCGGGCGCCGCCGACCTCGGTCACCACCACCGGGCGCCCGCCCGCCAGCGCCTCGAGCGCCACGACCCCGAGCGGCTCCACCCGGCTGACCATCGCCAGCACATCGCACGCCGCGACCCAGTCGCCGACCGCCTCGTGCGGCAGCGCACCGGTGCGGATCACCGCGTCGTCCAGCAGCAGGTGGCGCACCCCGGCGTCCACCGTCGACGCCAGCGGGCCGTCGCCGACGAAGGCCAGGCGCGCGCCGGGCGACCCGGCGCGCAGCCGCGCGAAGGCCTGCAGCAGGGTGAGCGGGTTCTTGCGGACGGTCAGGCCCCCGACAGCCAGCACCAGGGGGCCGTCGGGCGCGATGCCCAGGCGCGACCGCGCGGCGGCGCGGTCGGCCGGGGCGAAGCGCTCCATGTCGACGCCCATGTTCACGATCTCCACCCGATCCGGGGCGGGGCCCGCGTCGGCGATGCGCTCGGCGAGGTAGCCGCTGACCGCGACGACCGTCCGCGCGCGCCGCAGCACCGGCGCGGTCGCGCGGCGCAGGGCGCGCCCGCTGAGGTTGGCGACGTCCTGCCCGTGGGCGGTGACGACCACGGGGCGCCCGGCGAGGCGCCCGGCGAGGGTGGCGATGGCCCCCGTGGGAAACAGGAAGTGCGCGTAGATGACATCCGCGTCGCGCGCGCGCCGGACGGTGGCGGCCGCCAACCGGGCGTACTTCGCGACGCCGCGCAGCGGCCCGCCCCCGCGGCGGTCGATGGCTGCCACCTCGACCGTGCAGCCCTCGCGCTCCAGCGCCCCGCACATCGACTGCACGAACGCGCCGAAGTCGGGATCGGCCTCACCCGGCCACATGTTCGTGACGCACAGGACCCGCAGGCCGGCGCCCGCCGTCTCACCCGGAGGGATCCTGCCGCCGTCGCTCATGTCGTCGCCACCCCCACCGGTTCCTCGGACACCTGGGGATCATCGTCTGCGCGCGATCGCGGTGCCAGTGCGGCCAGGGCCACCGCGCCGGCGGTGAGCACCCAGACGAACGGATCCTCGAACAGCGCGGCGTACAGGAGGCTGTGGATGACGATGCCCAGGAGGATCGCGCCGGCCGTCCAGCGCGCCCAGCCGGCGCCGCCCCCCTGCGCCGCCGAGCCGCGCACCACCGCCCACCCGGCACCCGCCAGCAGCGCGAGGAAGAGCGCGAACCCGATCACGCCGCCCTCGCTGAGCACGGTCACCGGCGTGTTGTGCGAGATCACCACGCGGATCTTGGCCCGCTCACTCTCGGTGAGCGTCTCCTCGAACTCCTTCGCGAACGCGCCGAGGCCGGTTCCCGCGACGGGGCTGTCCGCCCAGATCGTGAGGCCGCCGCGCATCAGGCCGAAGCGCCCCTCGCTGACGCGTTCCAGGCGGTCCATGTCGGTGGCCGCCGTCCGCACCTCCCCGCTCGTGGCGAAGGTGATGCCCCCGACGACGACAAGCAGCACCGCGGCGGTCGCCAGCACCCGGCGCGTGCCCGCCGCGCGCGCCGCCAGCAGCACGATGCCGACCATCAGCATCAGGGTGCTCGAACGCGAGTAGGTGACGAACAACCCCCCCGCCATCACCGCGGTCGCGCCGGCCAGCGCCAGCAGCTCGCCGGTGCGCCTGCGGGTCCACGCCACCGCGAGCGCGATGAGCATGGCCATCGCCAGGTAGCGCCCCAGGATGTTCGGGTCGTAGAAGAACCCGTTGACGCGGAAGAACTGGCTGTAGACGTTCGCCTGGATCAGCGTCTGGTTCCACCACAGCTCGCCGCTCCAGAACTGCCACAGCGCCATCACGGCGGCGATGACGCCGCCGGCCAGCGTCACGAGCACCAGCGCCCGCAGCGCCCGCGCGTGCGGCCACCAGGCGACCACCAGGGCGTACAGCAGGGTGAAGGGCGCGTAGAAGCAGGCGATCTTGATGCCGGCCTCGTCAGGGTCGCTGCTCCACAGGCTGGAGAGGAAGACGAACGACACGAAGAGGGCCAGCGGCACCGTCAGCACGGTGGGGCCGAACGTGGTCGCCGCGGGAAGGGACCCTCGCAGGCGCTTCCAGACCCAGGTCGCGAGCCCGAGGGCGATCACCCCGTAGAGGGGGACCAGCAGGTTCGCCTCGAGCGAGCCGACCGAGATCGGCACGCGGACGGGGAGGGCGACCGCCAGGAGCACGAACCAGACCACGGGACGGTCGCCGATGACCCGCACGGCGACCACGAGCACGACCAGGCCCACGATCACGGCGGTGAGCGCCGCTCCGGCCCGCGTCGGTGATTCGAGGCTGTCGAGCGCGGCGCGTGCGTCGTCGGCCGGCACCAGCGAGGCCAGTACGACCAAGGCGCCCGCGTCGAGGCCGTCCGCGCCCAGCGCCCGCGCGATCTCGGGCCGGCGCATCCAGGGCAGGGGGAGCAGGAGGGCGAGGGCTCCGAGGGCCGCGAGCACGGCTCCGGTGTCGCGGAGCGCGCTCACGGTGCCGCCCCGGGGGCGATCAGGGCGATGGCGGTGCCGTCGGCGGTGCCGGCGACGAGCCACAGGGCGTCCGGGCGGATGCCCGCCGGGGTCGTGATCCGCGCCGAGCCGACGGTCGTTGCCACCGGCGCCCCGACGGGATCGCCGAGAGGGGGCGTCGCGGTGCGGCCCGGCACGCCGGTGCGGCGGCGGAACTGGAGCGTGATCGGCGTGCCACCTGGCACGGGCGCCCCGCGGGTGTCGCGCAGGCTGACGCTGAGGATGGTTCGCGGACGCGGGTCCGGCGGGGTGATCGCGCCCGCCATGCGCCCGACCCAGCAGGTGCGTTCGAGCACCGTGCGGTTCCCCGGTACGTCACCGAGCGTCGCCCGCACGATGTACAGGCCCGGCGCGACGGGGTCGCCGCCGTTGCCCACCCCCCGCCACGCCCAGCGCACCGGCTTGCCGGCCGGCGCGGGGCGCGGCCCGCGGTGGGCCACCGGCGCGGTGCCGCCGGGGCGCAGGGCCTCCAGCAGCACCGATCCGCCGTCGCGGGAGGTGATGGTGACCCGGCACTCCCCGGCGCCCGGCGCCGCGAGCGTCGCCGACTCGACCCGGAACACGCCGGCGACCGGCGCGGCCGTGTCGATCGTGATCGACCGGGAGGTGTTGAAGCGCTTGTCGCCGCTGCGGGCCCGCAGGCGGATGCTGTACTCGCCGTCGGGCAGCACGCTCCCGGCGTCGTCGCGGCCGTCCCAGGCGACGCTGCGCCATCCGGGCGGCAGCGGCTCGTCGGCCAGCAGGGTGGCGACGGTCTCGCCGTCGCGCACGATCTCCAGGTCGACGTCGCTCGGCTCGTAGACCCGCAGGTTGATCCGCGCCACGTCGCGGCGGCCGTCCTCGTTCGGCGAGAAGACCACCGTCGACTGGAAGCGCGTGATGATCGGGGGCGGCGTCGGGAACGCGAACGGCAGCACGAAGATGAACAGCGCCAGCCCGAAGAGCGCGAGCATGGCGCCGAGCACGCCGGTCTTGACGACGCGATCGCGCTCCCAGCGCCGCGGCGGTGTCACGGTCCGGCCGACCCCGCGGCGGAGCTCACGAGATCGCCCGGAACCCCATGCAGATGTAGAAGCCGAAGCGGCCGAGCGGCGTGCGGCTCAGCGCGATCTCCGCCTTGCGGGGCGCCGAGTAGCGGAAGATGCGCCCGATCTGCGAGCCGATCTTTCCGCTGGGGCGGAAGTGGATGCCGCGCCGCGAGATCGGCGCGAGGCCGACCGACGCGGCGTGCGCCTCGAGGTCGCCCCAGGTCTGCCAGTTGTCCACGGGTGCCAGGTTCATCTTCATGAAGGAGAGGCCGTGCTCGGACAGCCAGCGCCGACCGCCCGGCAGGCTCCGCCGGTTCGGGGTGTTGATCACCAGCAGGCCGCCGGGGGCGAGCTGCGGGCGCAGCGCCGCCAGGCAGGCGCGCGGGTCCTCCAGATGCTCCAGCACGTCGGTGAGCGTGATCAGGTCGAACGGGCCCTCGGGCGGGTCGTAGGCGCTGCCCACCACCCCCTGCAGGCGGTCGGACACCCCGAGCGCCTCGAGGCGGCGCTGGGTGTGCGCGATCGACTCGGGCGAGAGGTCGATGCCGATGCCCGAGAACCCGCGCTTGGCCAGCTGCTCGAGCAGGAAGCCGGTGCCGCAGCCGACATCCAGGACGCGGCCGCCGGGCACGCAGTGGTGGTCGATCGTCTCGAGGATGATCGCCATGCGGCTCTGGAGGTGCCAGTTGCGCTTCTCCACGGCCACCAGGTGCGGCGCGAGGTTGTCGTAGTAGGCCTGGACCTGGTCAAGTCGCGACTCGTCGCTCATGCGCGCCTCCCCGTCTGTCGTGAGACGCGTGGGACACAAGGCATGGTGTGGACGCTCAAAGCGTGGTGCCCTCCGGCAGTGGGTTCAAGCGTGCGCCGGCCCCGCGCCGGCCCGTGGGCCCGGGCGTGGAGCTCCGCCGCGCAGCGCGCCGGAGGGTAGCCGATCGGCGGCCCGCGGGCATTCCCGCGCGCCCGCGCGCGCCCGGGCTGCCGCTCAGCCGCCCGCGGCGGCCGCCCGCACCAGGGCGACGGCCTCGGTGAGGTGCGCGTCGCTGGGGCCGGCCAGCGACGGGTCGGCGAGGGGGGTCATGTTCACCAGCTGCAGATGGCGCGCGCCGGCCCGGACGAAGGCGGCGACCTCGGCGGCGACGTCGGCCGGAGCCCCGTGGATGACCGTGTCGCGCACCACCTCCACCGGCACGCGGTCGGCCAGCGCGAGGGCGGCGTCCCGGTCGTAGCGCATCGGCAGGAAGGTGCCGATGCCCGACAGGCCGGGTCCGATCGGGTGGGTGGCGCCGAAGTGGGCGAAGCGCTCGGCGGGCCGCGTGAGGGCGATGAAGCGCATCAGGAGCGACGCGTCGATCGCCCGCCGGGCCGCGTCGCGGTCGTCGGCGAGCACCACGCGAAGGTACACCCCGGGCGTGATCGCCGACGCGGGGCGCCGGGCGGCGGCCGCCGCCGCGCGCACCCGCGCCAGCCCGGCCGCGTACTCGTCGGGGGTCGTGCCCAGCGGCAGCCAGCCATCGGCCAGGCGGCCGGTCACCTCGAGCCCGCGCGGGCGGTGCGCCGCCATCCACACCGGGGGCGGGTCGTCCCCCACGGGGGCGAGCCCCATGGTTGCCCCGCGCAGCGTGAAATGGTCGCCGGCGAAGTCGACCGGCCCGTCGGAGGCGAACAGGGCGCGCATGATCTCCAGCCCCTCCTCGACGCGTCCCAAGGGGCGCTCGTTGGCGAGGCCGAACGGGGTGAGGTTGATCGCCTCGCCGGTGCCGACGCCCAGGATGAAGCGCCCGCCGGTGAGGTGGTCGAGGGTGAGGGCCGTCTGCGCAAGCGCCGCAGGGTGCCGGCGGACCATGTCGGTCACCCCGATGCCCATCCGGATGCGCTCGGTGCCCGCGGCGGCGGCGGCCACGGCGGGGAAGGGATCGATCCAGACATGCGGGCTCGGCTGCGCGGCGGCCTGCGGCACGAGATCCGGGGTCCAGATCGACTCGGGGAACCAGTGCAGCAGGTGGTCGGCCCACCAGACCGCGTCGATCCCCTGCTCCTCGCGCCGCCGCGCCGCGCCGACGATCGCGGCTGCGGGGGGCCGCGCCC
>JBKHVQ010000093.1:0-2089 GCA_046569985.1 Thermoleophilia bacterium
GCCCGCGCAGGAGGCCGGCCCAGATCGGCGCCTTGAGGGCGGCAACGAGCGTGAACGCGAGGAGGGCGACGGCGACCGGAGCGATCGACGAGGCGGTCAGTTCGCCGAACGAGTGCGACCAGTCGACGCGCCATGCGATCAGGGTGCCCACGACGGCGATGGCCGCGAGCTTCGCCGCGCGCAGGGCGTGGGCACGGGTGGCCGGCCGCGTCGCGACCTCGCCGGCGGCGGCGGCGCGCGTGCTCATGAGGGCGGCGGGGACGCGGGCGGGGCCGCGCCGGTCAGGGCCGGCCCGGTGTGTCGGCGCCGCCGCAGGGACGGATCGCGGGAGGCGATTACCTGCACACTTTCCCGTCGATGCGTGCCGGGGTTCGAGGTACCTGCGCGCAGAATGGGCACGATCGGCGAATCGTGTCACTTTCGTTCCAACCCGGCAACCTCCGCGGGCCGGTACGTAACGAGGACGATGGAGCAGACCGTGAGCGCATCGCCCCGGGGGCGTATGCGTGCGGCCGGCGGCACGAGACGCACGCTTCGTCCCCGGTCGGGCATTGCCGCGATCGCCGGATCCTTGCCGACGTGCCCGATGGCGACGGCGGTAACCTCCCCGGTGCCGAGTTCCAGGCGGTGGTGACTTGTGGAACAGCCGGGCAAGCAAGGATGGAGAGACTATGGAGAGCTTCAGCGAGACCAGCATGCCGACTGTGGTCGACATCCAGGACGTGCAGATGCGGGCTGTCGAGGCCGGCGAGATGGCGATCGCCCGCTATCGCCTGCCGGCGAGCACGAGCCTGCAGTCGATCCTCCACGGACTGCCCGGCGATCTGTGCCCCTCCCCGCATTGGGGGTATGTGATCTCCGGTCGCCTCCGCTTCCATTCGGACAGCGGGACCCTCGAGGTCGGGCCCGGGCAGGCGTTCCACGTCCAGCCGGGCCACACGATGGAGGTCCTGGACGACGCCGAGGTCTTCGAGGTGTCCCCGGTCGCGGCGGCGAGGCGGCTGCATGAGCACATGGAGCGCAGGGTGGCGGCGGCGCAGGGCGAGAGCGGCTAGACGGAGGCGGGCGAACCTGAGGCGATGCCAGGTCCGCCGGGGGACGCTCAGCCCATGAGGGTGCTGCCGAACACCTGCCAGGCGAGCGCGGACTTCGCCGCGAGGCTGAGCACGATGTAGGCGGCCTCCGGGAACAGGGGCCGCGCCCACGGGCCGACGCGCCGGTATTGCAGTGCCATGTTGATCGCGAAGCTGTTGAACAGCACGAACAGCGACACGAAGATCGCGTAGACGAAGGTGGGCGCCTGGTCGCCGCCGATAAGGTAGGCGCCGATGGCGATCCACGGCACCGCCCCCGCGATGCAGCCGAACCAGAAGTCGGTCCAGTCGGCTTCGCCGGGTCGCTCACGGCGCTCCATCTGCAGGCCGAACAGGATCATCGCGGCGTTCGCGCCGAAGATCGCGATCAGCGCGGCGATGTCGGAGATGCCGGTGAGCATGGCGATCAGCACCACCATCAACGAGGCGCTGACCGAGTACTCGATCCAGCGGGCGATGTTGCGCCCCCGCCTGAGGTTCGACTCGTACCAGCCGCGTACCCGTGGCGCGGCCATGAGCAGATGGTCGCCCGCGGCGAGCAGAAGGAACAGGGCCACCAACGGGCCGATGCGGACATCGAACAGCACCGACTGCCCGCCTGCGCCGTCGCCGGGCGGACCGTCCAGGAACGAGCCGGTGACCGGCAGCGCGAACGCGTTCGACAGCCACAGGATCACCGCGGCCTGGGCGAGGTGCGCGAGCCCGACCGTCACGTTCAGCGTGCGCAGCCGTCCCATCGAGATGTGATCGTCCATGGCCGGTCTTCTATCAGGAAGGGCGCCCCCCGGGCCGCGGCGGACGTCGCCAGCGGTGCCTGGGTCGGCCGGAGCTGAGCCCGGGTGTCGCTCGGCGAGCTGATCGTTCTCGGCGTTGCGATCGGCGCCAACAACCTGGCGGTCGCTCTCGCCCTGGGCGCCCTCGGTCAATGGCACCGGCGCTGGCGCGTGGTGGGCACGTTCGCCGTCTCCGAGTTCACCATCCCGCTCGTCGGGCTG
>JBKHVQ010000094.1:0-3784 GCA_046569985.1 Thermoleophilia bacterium
CGGCCGCCTCGCCGCTCGGGGCGGATCCCTCGGCCAGCCGCCGCTCGCTGCGGCGCATGTTCGCGATCACCACGGCGATGGCGATCGTGGTGATCGCCGCGGAGATGATGATCGAGGCGAGCGGGAAGCCCGCGAGCGCCGTCGCGACGAGATATGCCAGCACGGCCGTGTACGCCGCCCAGAGCGCCCCGCCCAGCGCCGACCAGGCGAGGAATCGCGGGTACGGATACGCGGAGATGCCCAGCGACGCGTTGATGGCGAAACGTGCCCCGGGGATGTAGCGCCCCGCCACAAGGAGGAGCGCGGCACGGCGGCCGAGCAGCGCGAAGACCTGCTCGACACGCGGGCTGTGGAGCGCCCGTTCGAAGTGCGCCCCGAAGCGCCGCGAACTCCCGCGCGCGATCCAGTAGAGGGTCGAGTCGCCGAGGATGGCGCCCACGGCGGCGGCGACGATCACCCACCCGAGCACGAGGTTCCCCGCGGCGGCGAACGTCGCGGCGGCGTTGATGGTCGTCTCGCCGGGGAGGATCGGGATGACGGCGTCCGCGAAGATCAGTAGCGCGATGGCCACGTATGTCGCCGGACCGAAATCGGCGGCATCGACCCAGTTGTCACGGCCGGCGGCCCACCGCGTGACGATGACCGTGAGCACCAGCAGCGCGACGACGCCCGCGAGGATCCAGCTCAGGCGGCGACGGGTGAGCACACGCCGGGCCGCGCTGGGGGTCGTGTCGGGCATCGGCGGGAATCTACAACCGGCGGTTCGCCGCGCCGTCACGCCACGCCAGATCCCGCCGGGATCCGTGGCGGCGCGACCTGGTCGACCTCAACCGGGCGGCTGAAGCGAAGGGCCGGGGCGGTCGCCGTGAGATCGAGGCGGAGCGAGTCCGCCGGCGCACCCGCGACGGTCCGGGGCGCGGGCGAGGCCCGGGACGATGACCCGGCACCATAGGTTGTCGGCGGCGACGGCTACCGCGGGATGGCCTCCGCGAGGGGCGAGATGTCAGGGGTCGGGCAGTTCACCGCTCGGCGGGCGACCGGGTCGATCGACGGGGCCGGATCCGCCGGCCCGCCGGAGCCGCGTCGTCCGGTCACGCGCGGATACCTCGGGCCACCATCGCCCATTCGCGCAGGTCCGGAGGCACGGCGAGCCGATCACGCATCCGCGCCGCGGCGTGCACATCTCGGGGACTCGTTCCCCCGCTGCCGCGGCGGTCACATCGGAGACGGAGATCGATTCGTGTCACGTCTCCCGTATCGGATGAGCGGCGGCGCTCTTGAGGCTCGCGCCACTCCGCGTCGCCCCCCCCTTTGCGGCGGCGCCGGGAGGCGCGTAGCCTGCCTCGGGTGGACGCTGCGGCCCCCGACCCCCCGCGCTGGCCCGTACTGCTGATCGTGGACGACGATCGAGCGGACCTCGCGCGCTCGACGGCGGAGCTCCGGCGCCGTTTCGGAGCCGACTACGACATCGTCGCCCGAACGTCCGCGGAGGAGGGCCTGGTGGTCCTCGAGCGCCTCGCGCGGGAGTCGACCGACGTCGCTCTCGTGCTTGCCGACCACCGCCTGCCCGGGCTCACGGGAACCGACCTCCTCGCGAGGGTCCACGAGCTCCACCCCGGGGCGCGGCGCGCCCTGCTGATCCGGTGGGGCGAGTGGGCCGACCAGGCCGTCGCCGAGAGGGTCCTGGACGCGATGGCGCTGGGCCGGGTCGACTACTACGTGCTGAAGCCGTGGCGGAGCCCCGATGAGCTGTTCGCGCGCACGGTCTCGGAGTTCGTCCACGAGTGGTCCCGTGGCCATGTGCAGGGCGGGGGACCGATCACCCTCGTCATCGAGCGCTGGTCCCCGCGCTCGAGCGAGGTCCGCAGCCTCCTGACCCGTAACGGCGTCCCGCACGTGGTTCACGAGGCCGGGACGCACGCGGGCCGCCAGGTGATCGAGGCGCTTCCGGGCGGCGCGCGGCTGCCGGTGATCGTCGGTGTCGACCGAGTCGCCCGCCCCGACCCCAGCGACATCGAGGTCGCCCGGGCCTGCGGGCTGCCCACCGAACTCGGGGACCCGGATGTCGATGTCCTGATCGTCGGTGCCGGGCCGGGCGGGCTGGCGGCCGCGGTGTACGCCTCATCGGAGGGCCTGCGCACCCTCGTCGTCGAACGCGAGACCATCGGCGGGCAGGCGGCCAGCAGTTCCCTCATACGCAACTACCTCGGGTTCCCGCGGGGCGTCACCGGCGCGGAGCTCACGATGCGCGCCTACCAGCAGGCGTGGGTCTTCGGCGCCCGGTTCATGCTGATGGGCGCGGTCACATCGCTGCGGCGAGACGGCGATGCTCTTCTCGCCGGCGTCGGCGACGAGACCGTCCGCGCCCGGGCCGTCGTCGTGGCGACCGGCGTCGACTACCGCCGCCTGGGGGTGCCCGATCTCGAGGCGCTTCAGGGCGCGGGGGTCTTCTACGGCGCGTCCATCTCCGAGGCGCAGGCACTGCGCGGCGAACGGGCCATCGTGGTCGGGGGTGGTAACTCCGCCGGCCAGGCCGCGATGCATCTCGCGCGCTACGCCGCCCGGGTCACCCTGGTCGTGCGCGGGGACACGCTCACGACCTCCATGTCGCGATATCTCATCGACGAGATAACCACGGCCCCGAACATCGAGGTCGCCCTCGGGACGGAGGTCGCCGGCGGCGGAGGGGCCGGGCATCTCGAGACCGTGACCCTGCGCGACCGGGCGTCGGGTGAGCCACGCGAGGAACGCGCGGCGGGGCTGTTCATCATGGTGGGCGCCACCCCCCACACGGAGTGGCTCCCCGAGGCGGTCGCCCGCGACGACTGGGGCTTCGTCCTCACCGGTCCCGACGCCGCCGGCGCGGGCTGGACCCTGGACCGGCCGCCCGCGCCACTGGAGACCAGCATGCCCGGGGTGTTCGCGGTCGGTGATGTCCGTCAGAAGGCCCCGAAACGCGTCGCGTCGGCGGTCGGCGACGGGTCGGTGGTGATCACCCAGGTGATCGAGCACCTGGCCACGCCCGCCTGAGCGGCCGGGAGAGGCCCGGGCGGCCGCCGCCGGGCGCGCTCTGTTGCCGCGGCCCCCGGCTCTCGATTACGGTGGGTGATGGTGGACACCGGATCCGGAGGTGAGCGATCGCCCGTTCCATCCTCGAGCGGTACGGCGGGTTCCCGTTCCTCAGCCGCGTCGTGATGGCCTTCTACGACAGGGTCCTCGACTCCGACATCCTCGCGCCGTACTTCGAGGACGTGGACATGCGCAGGCTCATCGACCACCAGACGAAGTTCATCGCCTTCCTGATGGGCGGCCCCGCCAGCTTCACCAACGAGCATCTCGCCCATGTGCACGGGCACCTCGGCATCGACCGGGCCGCGTTCGACGAGATGATCGCGACCATGCGGGAGACCCTTGAGGACTTCGAGATGGACGACGCGGATGTGAGGGCCGTCATCCACGAGCTGCGCGTGCGTGCGCCCTGGGTCATCAGCGCCCCCGGGGACGAATCGCGGCAGGCGAGCGCCTGAGCCGGGCGGTGGACCTCGACAAGTTCAATCGCCTGCTGCTGGAGTCCGCCGGGGTCGGGCTCGCCCTCGCTGAGCCGCAGTCGCTGGCGGTCGCGTTCGCGAACCATCGCTTCACCGAGTGGTTCCCGGCGTGCGCCGAGGAGGCCACGCCGCTCGACGAGTTGCTCACAGGCCTCGATGTGGAGCGGATGCGCTCGCGTCTGGCGGACGATCGCCCCTACCGGGTGGAGCTGGAGCTCAAGGTGGGACGCCGCGCG
>JBKHVQ010000095.1:0-2017 GCA_046569985.1 Thermoleophilia bacterium
AGCGCGAGCACCATCAGGGGCCACGGCGGGGCGCCGGTGTCCTCGATCGCCCGGGGCCTCGGGAGGACGCCAAGTCCGTCCGCGTCGTCCGCCGCCGTGGCGCCGGGGGCGGCGGCCTTGTCGGGGCTGCGGCCGAGCAGGTCATGCCCCAGCGCATCGCTGATCGCCGCCGCCAGGCCGGCGTACTGCACGTCGCCCTGTGCCGCTTCGAGGGCGTCGCGCAGGTCGGCCTGTGAATGCGGCTGGTCGATCACGCCGTTGTCGAGGTAGTCGGCGTGCACGTCGAGCGTGCTCGCCGTCGCGGGGAGCGCTGCCGTCATCGCGATCAGGACGAGAGCGGCGGCGAGGAGGGCGGCATGGCGGACCATCCGCCAAATCTAGTCCGCCGCCGCCCGCGTGCACAGGCTGGGAGCGCGTGCACACAGAATCCGTACGAACCGTTGCATCGGGTGCCTTGCTAGCCTCGCCGCCGTGAAGATCCTGATCACCGGCGCGACGGGGTTCGCCGGCCATCACCTCTGCGCCCTCTGTCACGCCCACGGCGCCGAGGTGCACGCGATCACGCGCACCGACGTCCCCGATCCCGCTCCCCCAGGGGTGCACGAGCACCCGGCCGACCTGCGCGACGCCGCGGCCGTGGCGGCCGTCGTCCGCGACGTGCGGCCCGACCGGGTGATGCACCTCGCGGGGGCCTCGTCGGTGGGTCAGTCGTTCCGCGAGCCGCTGCTCACCTGGGACGTCAACCTCAACGGCACCCTCGGCGTGCTGGAAGCCCTCCGCGCCGAGGCGCCGGAGGTGCGCACCCTGCTGGTGACCAGTGGCGAGGTGTTCGGGCGGGTCGCCCTGGAGGACCTGCCGGTGACCGAGGACACCCCGATGCGGCCGCTGTCCCCGTACGCGTCGTCGAAGGCGGCGGCCGACATCGCCGCGCGCCAGTACCGCGACACCGAGGGCATGCCGATCCTGCGCGTGCGGGCCTTCAACCACATCGGCCCGGGTCAGGACGCCCGTTTCGTGCTGCCGAACGTCGCCCGGCAGATCGCCGAGGCCGAGCACCGGGGCCAGGATGCGGTCGAGGTCCACCTCGGCAACCTCGAGACCCGCCGCGACTTCACCGACGTGCGCGACATGGTGCGCGCCTATTGGCTGATCCTGGAGGGCGGCGACCCCGATGCGGTCTATGTCGCCTGCTCCGGTGAATCCCGCCCGGTGCGCGAACTGGTGGAGGGCCTGGTACCGCACGCGCGCATCCCGGTGAGCTTCGTCTCCGACGCGGATCTGCGCCGATCCGGCGAGCAGCCCGATCTCTATGGTTCCCCGGACCGCCTGCGGGATGAGCTCGGGTGGGTGCCCGAGATACCGCTGGAGACGACCCTGGCCGACACACTGGAATGGTGGCGCGAGCGCGTCGCCGTCGAGGAGGACTGACCGCCGAATGCCGCGCGCGCTGATCACGGGTATCACGGGGCAGGACGGCTCGTACCTCGCCGAACTGCTGCTGGACAAGGGCTACGACGTGTACGGCGTGGTGCGCCGAGCGTCGACTGAGTCGTTCGACCGCATCGAGCACATCCGCGACCGGTTGACCCTCGTCCAGGCCGACCTGCTCGACCAGTCGTCCCTCGTCTCAGCCTTGGTGCAGTCGGAGCCCGATGAGGTCTACAACCTCGCCGCGCAGTCCTTCGTCCCGACCTCTTGGAGCCAGCCGGTGCTGACCGCCGAGTTCACGGCGGTCGGCGTCACGCGCCTGCTCGAAGCGGTCCGCCAGGTGAACCCGGAGATCCGTTTCTACCAGGCGTCCTCCAGCGAG
Organism: Thermoleophilia bacterium; assembly: GCA_046569985.1. Lineage (GTDB taxonomy): Bacteria > Actinomycetota > Thermoleophilia > Miltoncostaeales > Miltoncostaeaceae > JAVJSF01. Next base: position 1,811 of record JBKHVQ010000095.1, read on the forward strand.
ATGTACGGGCGCGTGCTGGAAGTGCCCCAGAGCGAGTCGACGCCGTTCTACCCGCGCAGCCCCTACGGGGTGGCGAAGGTCTACGGCCACTACATCACCGTGAACTACCGCGAGAGCTACAACCTGTTCGCATGCTCGGGGATCCTCTTCAACCATGAGTCGCCCCGGCGCGGCCTGGAGTTCGTCACGCGTAAGGTCACCGACGGC
>JBKHVQ010000096.1:0-1841 GCA_046569985.1 Thermoleophilia bacterium
GTGACGATGCCCGTGCCCGTCTGTCCGAGGCCGCTCGCCGCACCGCACCTGCCCCCGGCCAAGGCGCAATCTTGTGGCGCTTTCACCGGCGGACGCGGAGCGGTGGCCCATGTTGCCTTCGACGCCACCGATTCCGTGGCGCTAAGACACCAAAGCGCCACGATCAGAGCGAATGGAGGCGACGATGGCACCAACAGGGCGTCCGGGGCACAACCGGGGCCAACGGCTGCCGGTTGAACTGCTGTCGGAGGGCGACATGCGGGCGTTGATGGCCGCGCTGTCGTGCCGGTCCAGCTCGGGCCTGCGCTCGCGCGCCCTGATCGCGGTGATGTGGCGGGCCGGGCTGCGGGTCTCAGAGGCACTCGCGCTGCTGCCGCGGCACGTGGATCTTGGGGCGGGGGCGATCGTCGTGGTGCGCGGCAAGGGCGGACGGTCGAGGACGGTGGGGATCGACCCGGGGGGCGCGGGCATTGTCGGTGCGTGGCTGGAGCGCCGAATGAGCTTGGGTCCGGGTCGCTCGGCGCCGCTGTTCTGCACTCTTGACGGGCGCGGTGGTGTGAGCGCCCAGCAGACGCGGGCGATGCTCGCGCGGGCAGCGGCGAGCGCCGGCATCGCCAAGCGGGTCCACCCGCATGCATTGCGTCACCGATGCGCGTGGGAGCTCGCGGTCGAAGAGGGCATGCCGGTGACAGTGGTGCAGGCACAGCTCGGCCATGCGTCCTTGGCGACAACACACCGGTACCTCAACCACATCGCCCCAGCGGATCTACTGGCCCGCAGTCGCAACCGGCAGATGCCCACCCTTCCCCCGGGGTAGTCGTGCCGCATCGCCACCCGACGCGTTGACACGCCGCACCCGATGTTCTCGTGACGACCCCCGCCGTGCGGCGCTCGTTTCGCGGCGGGGAGTAGAACCAAGTCGCGAGCGCGGAATCCTGCAACCTTGGGAGATCTCCGGCGGCCGCCTCGGCTGGCTCATAACCACCAACACCGTCAAAGGGTCCCGTCCGGCGAGCGCCCCTTCCGCGGGCGCGCGCGGGCGGCGAACGCCGTAAAGGCGCACTCCAGCCAGCGATCTCGACATCCCGGCTGGGCGCCACGGCGTCGCCGACGCGCCTCGGGCCGCCCGGTGCGGTCATGGCCAGCCCTGCACCGTCGTGCGCCGACCCACCATGCCGCGGCGCGGCGGGCACGGCCCCTGCCGCGTCTCCAGCTCGGGTCGATCGGGCTCACGACCTCAGGGTAGGCGGGCATCGGGAGCGGAGCCGCACTCTTCGGCTCGCTCCGGGTCGATCGAGCGCGCCCCTCCCGTCGGCGGGCGCGCAGCCCGGGTGCCCCGAGCCCTTCCGACGCTCGTCTATTGGGCGCCGAACTTCTGCACCCAGAGCGCCGCATAGACGTGACCGTCCAGGCGCACACTCCGGCGCATCGCGAAGCCCTGAGACCGCCAGCCCGGAGCAAGCATGTTCGCCCGGTGCGGCGGCGACTGCATCCAGGCCACGAACGCGGACATGGGCGACGCCCGCGGTGTACCGCCGGCGGCGAACAGGTTCTCGGATGCCGTCGCCCGGTAGCCGACCCGTCTCACCTCGCGAACCACTGGGTCGCCGCACGGGGTGTGGGTGAACCTCCCGCATGCGCCGATTCGTTTGGCCTTGCGCGCCGCCGCGTCGTTCAGGCCGGCGTGCGGTCGTAGTCCCCTGAGGCCGTAGAACGCGCGGGTCTTGTTCACCAGGCAGGCGAGCGCTTTGCGTTGGTACTCGATGGGCCGCGCCACCGAGTCTGCGTCGCCACAGCCGTGCTGTGCTGTGAGGGTTGGTGGCAACGAGGGCGTGCGACTG
>JBKHVQ010000097.1:0-2627 GCA_046569985.1 Thermoleophilia bacterium
GAGGAAGAGGACCTCCTCGGGCTCGTACTCGTCGCTTGCGCGCTGCAGCACGGGCACCTCCTCGCGGCACGGCGCGCACCACCACGCCCAGAAGTTGACGACGACCACCCGGCCGCGCAACTCGTCCAGCGCGAGCCGGGAGCCCTCCGGCCCGATGCCCTGGGCCGCCTGGAGGACCGGCAGGGTGATGTCCGGCGCGGCGGAGCGGTCGGCCGGGGGGGTGAGCGGTGCCACCGCGACCGGCGCCTCGCGGTTCGCGAGGCCGATCGCGATCGCGGCGGCGGCGCCGAGCACGACGATGCTCACCACGATGCGCCCCCACGGGATGCGGCGCCGCGCGGGCGGTGGCTCCGGCGGCGGTGCGCTCTCGTCGCTCACGTCGGCCGTCGCCCGCCGCGGGGCTCGCCCGGGGGATGCGCGCGCCCGCGCAAGAGCAGGCGCACCGACAGCCAGAAGAAGCCCGCCGCGGCGGCCGCGAAGACGGCGGCCAGGAGCCACCAGATCACCCCGTCGAGCTGCACCGACACGCTCGCCGCGCCGACCGAGAGGATGCCCGCGAGGCCTGCGAGGGCGCCGAGGATGCTGTCGCCGCCGCGTGTCATCTCGCGCGCCATCAGGCCCCGGCCGTCGCGGCCTCGCGGGCCGTGAAGGTCAACTCGTCGCCCTCGGCGTCCACCAGCAGCACGCTTCCCTCCTGCACCTCGCCCGCCAGCATCTTCTGCGCCAGCGGGTTCTCGATCCGGCGCTGCACCAGCCGCTTCAGCGGACGGGCGCCGTAGGCCGGATCGTAGCCCTCGCGGGCCAGGAGGGCCCGGGCGGCGTCGCTCAGTTCCAGGCTGACCCCGCGATCGGAGAGGCGCTCGGCGAGGCGCGCGACCTGCAGGTCGACGATCGGCGCGAGCTGCTCGGGACCGAGCTTGCTGAAGGTCACGATCTCGTCGACCCGGTTGAGGAACTCGGGCCGGAAGTGCTCCCGAAGGGCCCCGAGCACTCGCTCGCCGGCGATCTCGCCGTCGATGCCGTCGGTCAGGAACTGGCTGCCGATGTTGCTGGTCATGATCACGACGGTGTTGGTGAAGTCGACCACGCGCCCCTGGCCGTCGGTGAGGCGCCCGTCATCGAGGAGCTGCAGCAGTACGTTGAAGACGTCGGCGTGCGCCTTCTCGATCTCGTCGAGCAGCAGCACCGAGTACGGGCGGCGGCGCACCGCCTCGGTCAGCTGGCCGCCGGCCTCGTAACCCACGTAGCCGGGCGGCGCGCCGATCAGGCGGGCGACGGCGTGGCGCTCCATGTACTCGCTCATGTCGACGCGCACCATGGCGCGCTCATCGTCGAACATGAACTCCGCGAGCGCCCGGGCCAGCTCGGTCTTGCCGACGCCGGTGGGGCCGAGGAAGATGAACGAGCCGATCGGGCGGTGCGGGTCGGACAGGCCCGCCCGGGAGCGGCGCAGGGCGTTCGCGACGGCCGTGACGGCCTCGTCCTGGCCGACCACGCGCTGGTGCAGGCGGTCCTCCATCTGCAGCAGCTTCTCGACCTCGCCCTGCAGGAGCCGGCTCACCGGGACACCGGTCCAGCTGGCGATGACCTCGGCGATGTCCTCCTCGTCGACCTCCTCCTTGAGCATGCGCCGGCTCGCCTGCTGCTCGGCGAGCTCGTCGTTGACCTGGGCGAGGGCGCGCTCGAGCTCGGGCAGCGTGCCGAACTTCAGCCGCGCGGCCCCCTCCAGGTCGGCCTCGCGCTCGGCGCGCTCAAGTTCCGCGCGGGCGGTCTCGATCTCGCTTTTGATCTCGCGGATGCGGTCGATCGTCGCCTTCTCCTGGTCCCAGTGGGCGCGCATCGCGTCGCGCTCCTCGCGCAGGGCCGCGAGTTCCTCCGCGAGCGCGTCGCGCCGCTGGGCGGACGCCGGGTCCGTCTCCTTGGCGAGCGCCTGCTCCTCGATCTCGAGCTGCATCATGCGCCGTTGCACGGCGTCGAGTTCCACCGGCACCGAGTCGATCTCCATGCGCAGGCGGCTGGCGGCCTCGTCGATCAGGTCGATGGCCTTGTCGGGCAGGAAGCGGGAGGTGATGTAGCGGTCGGACAGGCGCGCCGCCGCCACGAGCGCCCCGTCCTGGATGCGCACCCCGTGGTGGACCTCGTAGCGCTCCTTCAGGCCGCGCAGGATGCCGACGGTGTCCTCGACCGACGGCTCGCCGACCATCACCGGCTGGAAGCGCCGCTCAAGGGCCGCGTCCTTCTCGATGTGGGTCCGGTACTCGTCGAGGGTGGTGGCGCCCACCGCGCGCAGCTCGCCCCGCGCCAGCATCGGCTTGAGGAGGTTGGCGGCGTCGACGGCCCCCTCGGCCGCGCCCGCGCCCACGATGGTGTGGAGCTCGTCGATGAAGAGGATCACCTCGCCCGCGGCGTCCTCGATCTCCTTGAGCACCGCCTTGAGGCGGTCCTCGAACTCGCCGCGGTACTTCGCGCCGGCGAGCAGCGAGCCGAGGTCGAGGGCGATCACGCGCTTGCCGGAGAGCCCCTCGGGGATGTCGCCGCTGACGATGCGCTGCGCGAGCCCTTCGACGATGGCGGTCTTGCCGGTGCCGGGCTCGCCGATCAGCACCGGATTGTTCTTGGTGCGCCGC
>JBKHVQ010000098.1:0-1570 GCA_046569985.1 Thermoleophilia bacterium
ACGCCGGACACGACCACGCGGAACTCGAGGCGGAGCGAGGAGAGCAGGGCCCGCCGCTGGGGCGAGCGCGACGCCAGGATGATCATTGACGCCCGGTCATCCGGCCGCCCGGCCCCTGCGGGCGCCGGGCGGAGGGGGCGTCGCCGGACTCAGGCGTTGAGGTCCGGGAAGTGCAGCGCGAGCTCACGGGCGGCGGAGCCTGGCGCGTCGGAGCCGTGGATCACGTTCTGGCCGACATCGAGGGCGAAGTCGCCGCGGATGGTGCCGGGGGCCGCGTTCTTGGGGTCGGTCGCGCCCATCATCGTGCGCAGCACGGCGATGGCGCCGTCGCCCTCGACGGCCATCAGGACCACCGGCCCGGAGACGATGAAGTCGACCAGCTCCCCGTAGAAGGGGCGTTCGCGGTGTTCCGCGTAGTGCTCCTCCGCCACCGAGCGGGCCATCACCGTCTTGTGGAGGGCGACGATGTGGAGCCCGCGCCGCTCGATGCGGGCGATGATCTCACCGGTGAGACCGGCGGCCACGCCGTCGGGCTTCACCATCACGAAGGAACGTTCAGTCATGTGCATCCTGGTTCTGCCGGCTGCGCCACGGGCGCATGCGCCGGCCGGTGTCGCCGGGCACGAGGCCGGCCTGATCGCTCTCGGTGCGCGCGGGGGCCGACGCCCTGCCGCGCAGCTGCACCTCCAGGTCCGCGACGCGGGCCTCGAGGTCACGGACATCCTCCTGCAGCGCGACGCCCGCCTGACGCAGGGTGCGCTTGTGGGAGGCGTTGTCGCCGAGGCCCTCGCGCGCGAGAAGCTTGCCGACGAGGGCCTTGCCCTCGTCATCGCCGAGCTCGCCCAGGCGCTGCTCCAGGGCCAGCAGCTCCAGCTCGCGCTCGCGCGCCTCGTCCAGGAACTCGGGCGGACGCACGATCAGGTAGATGATCGACCCGAGGTACGGGATCACCACCGACAGGGCGACGCAGAGCGCCACGACCCCGGGGGCCTCGATGCGGCGGCGGGCGTCCTGGTATGTCCAGAAGATCAGGGCGGCCCAGAGGGCGACGGCGAAGACCTGCAGCAGCAACATCATCAGGTCCCACGCCCCCGACTCGAAGAAATCCGAGATGCTCTCGAAGGGGTCGCTGCCGCTATCGGTCGTCGTGTTCACGCGTCATCCGGGGGTCGCTGGTGCCGGTCGGGGTCCGGCGGGCGCGCGCGAGTGTAGCAGGGGGGCCTGACCGCCCCGCCGGCGCCACCCGGCGCGAACCCGCCCGCGGTCGGCATCTCACGCGACCACGCGCGGGCGGATGTCGACCAGCAGGTAGAGCGAGCCGGCGACGACGACGAGGCCGGCGGCGCCGGCGAGCTCGCGGGCGCGCTCCAGCGCCGCCACCGGGTCCGGCTCGGCGGACGCGTCGAGGCCCGCCGCGCGCGCCCACCGGGCGAGGTCGGGCGCCGGCAGCGCGCGCGGGTGGTGGGACCCGGTCGCGACCACGACGTCCAGGTGCGGTGCGAGCGCGGCCATCATCGCCTCCGCATCCTTGTCGGCGAGCACCGAGACGACGCCGGTGCGCGGACGGCGC
>JBKHVQ010000099.1:0-2543 GCA_046569985.1 Thermoleophilia bacterium
GCCCGAACGTGATGATGGGCTACGCCGAGGATCCCGCCGATCTGTCGCGGGGTGCCGAACTCGACGGGCTCGCCACCGGCGATCTGGCCCGGCGCACGCCCGAAGGTCTCTACGAGATCGTGGGCCGGCGCAGCCGTTTCCTCAAGATCTTCGGCCTGCGCGTGGACCTGGCGCAGGTGGAGGGGATCCTGGCCGACGAGGGCATCGAGGCCGTCTGCGCGGGTGAGGACGAGCGACTGGCGGTTGCGGTGACGGGCGCCGCCTGCCCGGCGGCGACCACGTGCCTCGTCGCGGGGCGCCTGGGGATCCCGGCGTGGAGGATCACCGTCCGCCACCACACGGAGATCCCGTGCCTGCCCAACGGCAAGCCCGACTACCGGGCGATCGCGGCGGGCGCGGCCCCGGCGGAGGCCTCCGGCCCGGGCGCGACACGGACCCCTTGGCGCGCTCGCCGACGCCGGCCGGCGTCGGTCGCGGCGCTCTTCTCGGCCGCGCTCGGTCGTGAGGACGTCGGCCCGGACGACAGCTTCGCGTCGCTGGGCGGGGACTCGCTCACCTACGTCGAGGTGTCGGTGGGCCTGGAGGAGATCCTGGGCCGCGTCCCGGGGGGCTGGGAGAGCATGCCGGTGGCCGCCCTCGAGGCGTCCGCGCGGGGCGAGCGGGGTGCCGGTCTGTGGACGCGGATGGAGACGGGCGTCGCGTTGCGCGCCGGCGCGATCCTGCTGGTGCTCGCCTCCCACATGACCGACGTGATCCCGGCAGGCGGGGCACATCTTCTGCTGGCTCTGGCCGGCTACATGTTCGCCCGCTTCACCCTCGCGACACTCGACGCGCCCCGCCGCTTGCGGCGCGCCGTGTCGAGTGTCGCGCGCATCGCCGTGCCCGCGTCGGTGTGGATCGCCCTGGTGATGCTCACGCTGGGCGGCTACAGCCTGGGCACCGCTCTGCTCGTGAACAACTACACGGGCGACTCGTCGTTCAGCGACGGCCGCTGGCACTACTGGTTCATCGAGGCCCTGGTGCAGATCCTGCTGGTCGCGGCGCTGCTGTTCTGCGTGCCCGCGGTGCGCCGGTGGGAGCGGGCGCGCCCGTTCGCGTTCGCGCTGGCGCTGCGCTTCGAGTTGGTGGCCTTCGGCGACCCGACGCGGGAGATCTTCCGCCCGCACATGGTGGCGTGGCTGTTCCTGCTGGGCTGGCTGGCGTATCGCGCCGACACGCCGGTGCGGCGGCTGGTCGCGTCGGTCGCGGTGGTGGCGTGCGTCCCGGGCTTCTTCGGCGAGCCGGCCCGCGAGGCCGTGATCGCGCTGGGGCTCCTCGCCCTGCTGTGGATCCCGACGGTGCGCGTGCCGCGGTTCACCGCCCGTGCAATCGGGCTGATCGCCGGCGCCTCCCTCTTCATCTACCTGACCCACTGGCAGGTGTGGCCCGCCCTGCCCGACGGCCTTCCCGTGCCGGCGGTGATGGCCGCGTGCCTGGTGGGGGGAGTCGTGGCATGGCGGGTCAGCGAGCGGGTCACCGCGTCGCTCGTTGCCGGTGGCCGCCGCCTCGCTCCGCGACTTCGGGTCAGCCGAACGCTTCCCCCGCGGTGGGCGGATCGCTCGGCGTGATCCCCGGGAACCATTCGACCCTGGCCCCCGGTGCCGTCTCGTCGGCGAAGAAGCTGTTGCCGACATCGAGTGTCCCGTCGGGCAGGAGCCCGACGAAGGCGAGGCTCCATTTCGCCCTGAGGAGCGCGCCCGCCGGGTCGAACGCAACGGCGTAGACACGCCCGAGCCCGAGGCGAACCCGGTTCGGGTTGCGCACGCGGGCCGAGGCGTTGAGGCTCGGGAGGCCGCCCGCCGGGCCGGGATCGAAGGCTGCCCGGGCATCCTCGACCTGGAACGGCGCCCTGCGGAACGGGAACGGAGTGCCGGTGGCGGTCACGCTGACCGCCGTCCCGGGCGGGGGCGCGTCGCGGATGTCGACCTCGCCCCCGATCCAGCCCGCGCTCGACCGCGGCAGGATCATGTCGGGCGTGGCGTCGGTCGCGACGACGCGCCCGGTGGCGTCACGGAATGACGCCGTCACGCGCACGCCCGACAGGTCGTAGGCCCGTCCCGGGTTGGTGATGCGCGCCGCCCATGTCCAGACCTCCGACGCTTCGACGTAGCGCCACTGCACGCCGCTCACCTGAGGCGGGCGCGAGACGATGCGCGCCTCGACACGGGCGACACCGAAGCCCACGCGGGGGCAGATGACCTCGGCCTGCCACGGTCCGTAGGTGGCGAGCGGCAGCCGTACGCGCCAGCGCATCGGCGCACCGGTGCGGGCGGAGCGTGCCGGGAGCCGCAGCCTCTCCCCGAAGGGCCCGGCCATCAGCGCCCGGCAGCGGTGCGTGCGCGGTGCTTGCGCGCCGGCCGGCCGGACGCGCGCGGTGACGGTGACGAGACCGCCGGGGTCGACGGTGCGCGGCGTCGCCTTCACCCGGACCGTGGGGTCGGCGGCCTGAGCCGCCCCCGCCGTGATGCCCACGACGACCATCGCGGTGACGATGGCCGCCGTCA
>JBKHVQ010000100.1:0-9152 GCA_046569985.1 Thermoleophilia bacterium
CTGGGAGAGCGCTACGCTGGCAGCGTAGAGGTCACCGGTTCGATCCCGGTATCCTCCACTTCACGAAGGCCCCGCATCGCGGGGCCTTCGTCGTCACCGGACCGGCGCGAAGGCCTACCGGGTGACCCGGATCGTCAGCAGCCGCGCCGCGGACCGCCCGCCTGCGAGGCCCGCGGCGACGGCGCGTATGCGGTAGCGACCGGGCACCAGGGCGCGCCCGCGCACCATCGCGGGGATGCGCAGAGTCACGGCTCGCGTGGCCGCCCGCTGACGCAGGACGCCGACCCGGCGCAGGAGGGTGCAGCGGGCGCCGGTGCGCACCCCGATGCGGCAACGGCTGCCGGCGCGCCGTCCGGGAAGGAGCCGGTCGATGGTCATGGTCACCGTCGCGGGCACCGACAGCGTCGTGGCGAGCCGGACGACGCGCTTCGTGCGCGCGCGCCCGACGAGCCGCAGCCGTCCGAGCGCCGGCGCCACCGCCGGGGGCGGCGGAGGCGGAGGGGTGGTCGACGGTGGCGCGGTCGTCGTCACCGGGGTCGTGATCTGTGCCGTGTTGTTCGCCGCGACCGGGTCGGGCAGCCCCGAGGCGACGTTCGCCGTGAATGCGATGGGAGTCGCTCCGGCGCGCGCGACGATCAGCGGGCGGCCCGCACGAGGCGCAGCGCGTATTCCGGCCAGAAGGCGCCACCCCCCGGGCCACCGTTGCAGGTGCCGTCCGACTCCCCGGGCGCCTTGATCCACAGGCCGGCGTCCATCAGCGGGTGGCCGGTCGCGGTGGTCGGCGCGGCGCCGAGCGCGCGGCCCGGCGGGTTGCACCAGTCGCCGGCCTTCGGCCCCGCGCCGTTGCGGCCGGTGTCCACCACGAAGCGCGCGCCGCCCACCGCGCGTGAGAGACGCGCGCCGTAGCGGACGTTCGCCTTCGTGGTGTGGAAGTTCGACACGTTCAGGGCGAAGCCGCGGGCGCGCTTCACGCCGACCGCCCTCAGCCGCCGCGCCATCTGGCCGACGGGGATCCACGTGGCGTGACCGGCGTCGATGTAGACCGCCGTCCCGGGCTGGCGCGCCAGGCGCGCGGTCGCCCAGCGCAGCATCGCGATGCGCTCCCGCCGCAGGCGGGGAGGGAGGCATGTCACCGCGGCCAGCGCATCCGGTTCCAGCACCACCGCGGCAGGGCCCCTGCCGATGCCCGCCGCCAGGCGGGCGATCCAGGCCCGGTACTCGCGCGGCGACATCGCCCCCCCGCTGTTCGCGCCGAAGCAGTCGCGGTGGGGGATGTTGTATGCGACGAACACCGGCATCTGCCGGGCCGCGCGCGCCCTGCGCATCACTCCGGCCACCGTCGCCCTCACGTCCGGATACCAGCTGCCCACCCACATCGCCTGCGGCTCCCGCGCGATGCGGTCCAGCAGCGCGGCGTCCGCGGGCCGGGTGGCGCGCCAACGCTCGGCCTGCGCGCGCGGACGGCTTTCGGTGTCCACGAAAAGCGGCAGCCGCGCCAGCGGGTTGCCGCCTGCGCCGGCGGCGGGGATGGCGGTCACGAGCCCGACGGGGCGGGGCGGCTGAGCGGCGGAGACCTGCGACAGGGCGACGGCCATGAGGCCGATCACCAGGGCGATGGTCACGGGGACGCGCGGGCGGTTCCTCAAGCATGCTCCTGATCCGGGGCTTCCCCGTGCGCGCGGTCCCTCACCGGGCTCTTCGACCCGCGGTCCGCGCCTCCGGGCGCGCCCGCCGCTCGGCGCCGACCGCGTGAGATCGCATCACGCGGCGGACGCCGGACCCGACGTGCGCCGGGGCATGGTAGCCGCACCGGCCCCGTGCGTCACCTCCGGATGTGATCCCCGGCGCAGCCGCGCGTCGGGTATGCTCCGCCGTCGTGAAACACACCCTCTCGGTCCTCACGGAGAACAAGCCCGGCGTGCTGTCGCGCGTCGCCGGCCTGTTCACCCGTCGCGGCTTCAACATCGACTCCCTCGCGGTCAGCCCCACCGAGGACCCGTCGCGGTCCCGCATGACCGTCACCGTCGATGCCGGCCAGTTCCCGGTTGAGCAGATCGCCAAGCAGGTCGACAAGCTCATCAACGTCATCAAGATCCGGGATCTCGACCCCAAGCACGCCATCGCGCGCGAGCTGGCGCTCATCAAGGTGCGCGCCGACGCGTCGAGCCGCGGTGAGGTGATCCAGCTGGTGGAGATCTTCCGCGGAGAGATCGTCGACGTGACGACGGAGTCCGTCACGATCCAGGTCACGGGCGGGTCCGACGAGCTGGTCAACTTCGAGCAGCTCGTGCAGCCGTTCGGCGTGATCGAGCTGGTCAAGACGGGCGTGGTCGCGCTGGGCCGGGGAGCCTCGGTCACCTAACCGCGAGGCCCGCCCCCGCAAGACCCCTCACGGCGCCGCGCCGTGACCCGACGACGAGAAGCGCAACACGAAATCGGAGCGCGAATGTTCTACGACGACGACGCCGACCTCGGCCTGCTGTCCGGTAAGACCGTGGCCGTCATCGGTTATGGCAGCCAGGGCCACGCCCACGCCCTCAACCTGCGCGACTCGGGCGTGAAGGTCGTGGTCGGTCTGCGTCCGGGCTCCGCGTCCGCCGAGAAGGCGCGCCAGGAGCAGCTCGAGGTGCTCGCGCCGGCCGACGCGGCCGCGGCGGGCGACCTGGTCATGATCCTCACCCCCGACGAGCTGCAGTCGCAGATCTACCGCGAGGACATCGCCCCCGGCCTGACGCCCGGCAACGCCCTCGTGTTCGCGCACGGATTCTCGATCCACTTCGGCCAGGTGCTCGCCCCCGAGGGCGTCGACGTGATCATGTGCGCCCCCAAGGGCCCCGGTCACCTCGTGCGCCGCACCTATGCGGAAGGCGCCGGCACCCCCGGCCTCGTCGCCGTGGCCCAGGACGCCACCGGGAACGCCAAGGCCCTCGCCCTGGCGTACGCCAAGGGCATCGGCTGCACCCGCGCGGGCGTCATCGAGACGACATTCGCCGAGGAGACCGAGACCGACCTGTTCGGAGAGCAGGTCGTGCTGTGCGGCGGCCTCTCCGAGCTGGTGCGGGCGGGCTTCGACACGCTGGTCGAGGCCGGCTACAACCCCGACCTCGCGTACTTCGAGTGCCTGCACGAGTTGAAGCTGATCGTGGACCTGATCTACGAGAAGGGCATCGCCGGCATGCGCTACTCGATCTCGAACACCGCCGAGTACGGCGACCTCAGCCGCGGCCGCCGCATCATCACCGACGAGACCCGCGCCGAGATGAAGAGGGTCCTGGCGGAGATCCAGAACGGCGAGTTCGCGAAGGAGTGGCTGCTCGAGAACCAGGTCGGGCGCCCCACCTTCAACGCGATCGCGCGCCGCCAGGGCGACCACCAGATCGAGGCGGTGGGCAAGCGGCTGCGCAGCATGATGAGCTGGATCGACGACAGCGAGGACTTCTAAGAGCCCCTCGCCCCACCCGACGGCATCGCGATGAGGAATGGAGTCGAGACCCTGACCACCGAGACGACATCCAGCACCCACACGGCCACCGCGCCGGTCAGCGTGGGTGCCCTCAAGAGCACGCTGATGGTTCCCGGGCCGACCCCGCTCCCACCCAGCGTGGTGGCGGCGGGATCCCGCCCGATCATCTACGCGCGCAGCGGCGAGTTCGTCGAGATCTGGCAGGACATGGCGGCGCGTCTCGCCCGCGTGTTCCAGACAGAGGGCGAGGTGCTGGTGTTCGCCGCGTCCGGCTCCGGCGCGATGAACTCGGCGGTGGCCAACCTCGCCCGGCCGGGCGAGCGCGTGATGGTGGCCTCGTGCGGCCACTTCGGCAACCGGTGGGTGTCGATCGCGAAGGACCTCGGGCTCGATGTCCTGCACCATGAGGGCGAGTGGGGCCGCGCCCTCGACCCCGAGGCCGTCGCCGACGCCCTGGCCGCCGAGCCCGGCATCGAGGTGGTCTTCACGACCCAGAGCGAGACATCGACCGGCGCCGTCAACGACCTGCCGGCACTGCGCGAGGCGGTCGGTGACCGCATCCTCGTCGCCGACGCGATCTCGGGCCTGGGCGTGGTCGACCTGCCGATGGATCGCTGGGGCATCGATGTCGTCGTCTCCGGCTCGCAGAAGGGCCTGATGACGCCCCCGGGCATGGCGTTCGTCGCCGCGAACCCGCGCGCCATCGAGCGCTCCGCGTCCCTCGGCCCCGGTGGCTTCTACCTCGACTGGGAGCGCACCCGCAAGGGGCAGAACCAGTCGCCCCCGCGCACCCCGTTCACCCCGCCGGTGACGCTCGTCGCCCAGCTCGCCGCCGCCCTCGCGCACATCGAGGAGGAGGGGCTCCAGAACGTCTTCCAGCGCCACCGGGTGCTGGGCCGCATGTGCCGCGCCGGCGTGACCGCGGTGGGACTCGATCTGCTCGGCCCCGAGAACCCCGAGGCGAACGTCGTCACCTCCTTCCTCGTGCCCGACGGCGTCGACGGCAAGGCGATCCCGCGCCTCATGCGCGACCGGTTCGGCATCACGATCGCCGGCGGCCAGGGCAGGCTCTCGGGCAAGATCTGCCGCTTCGGCCACTGCGGGTACTACGACTACCGCGACGTCTTCACGGCGATCGGCGCCCTCGAGCTGGTGCTGACCGAACTCGGCCGGCCCGTCACGCTCGGCGCCGGCGCGGCGGCGGTGCAGCGCGTCATGGCCGAGGCGATGGGGGTGCTGGCGTGAGGGAGGGCGCCCGCGACGACCTGCGCGTGCTGGTCTGCGAGAAGATCGCCCCGGCCGGGGTGAAGTACCTCGAGGACCGGTTCAGCGTCGACATCGAACTGGGGCTCGACGCGGCGGCGCTCGCCGAGCGCATCGGCGCCTACGACGCCATCGTGGTGCGCAGCGCCACCAAGGTCACGGCGGACCTGATCGCCCACGGCACGCGACTGAAGGTCGTCGGGCGCGCCGGAACGGGTGTCGACAACGTCGATGTCGAGGCCGCCACGCGCCGGGGCATCATCGTCTGCAACGCCGCCGGCTCGAACTCGCTGTCGGCCGCCGAGCACGCGATCGCGCTCATGCTCAGCCAGGCGCGCAACGTCGCGCAGGCGCACTCCAGCCTGGTGGCCGGCCGCTGGGACCGCTCCAAGTACGCGGGCATCGAGATCACCGGCAAGACGCTCGGCGTCGTCGGTTTCGGCCGCATCGGCCAGATGGTGGCCGAGCGCGCGAAGGGCCTCGGCATGCACGTCATCGCCTTCGACCCGTTCGTCACCGAGGCGCGCTACCGCGAACTCGGGGTCGAGCAGGCCGAGTCCCCCGAGGCGCTGTATGCGGTGTCCGACTTCGTGACCCTGCACCTCGCCTCCACGCCCGAGACCCGCGGCTCGATCGGCCGGGAGGTGTTCGCGGCGATGAAGCCCGGCGCCCGCCTGATCAACGCCGCGCGCGGAGACATCGTCGACACCGAGGCGCTGGTCGAGGCGATCGCCGGCGGCCACCTCGGCGGGGCCGGCATCGATGTCTTCCCGCAGGAGCCCACGACCGAGAGCCCGCTGTTCGGGCTGCCCGGCGTCGTCGTCACGCCGCATCTGGGCGCGTCGACCTCCGAGGCGCAGGACCGCGCCGGCGTGGTCGTCGCCGAGCAGGTCGCCGCGGCCCTCACCGGCGGCGTCGTCACCTCCGCGGTCAACATCCCGGCGGTCGGCCCGGAGGCGCTCGCCGTCCTCGGCCCGTTCCTGCCGCTGGCTACGAAACTCGGCCGCCTGACCTCGGCGCTCTCCGACGGGGTCGTCTCGCCGCTGGAGATCTCCTACGAGGGGCACCTCGGCGACCTCGACACGCGCCTGCTCACCGCGGCGGTCCTGACCGGCGTGCTGCAGGGGCACGTCGAGGACGCGGTGAATGTCGTGAACGCCGGTTCGCTCGCCGCCGAGCGCGGCATGACCTGGACCGAGTCCAGCAGCCCGCAGGAACGCGACTACACGAATCGCATGACGCTGCGCGCCGGCGATGTCAGCGTCGGCGGCACCACCGTCGGCACGACCTCGCGGCCCCGTCTGGTCTCGGCCTTCGACCAGGAGATCGAGATCGAGCTGGCGCAGCACATCGGCATCTTCCGCTACCAGGACATCCCCGGGCAGATCGGCAGGGTCGGTACGCTCCTCGGCGAAGAGCAGATCAACATCGCCTCTGCCGCCGTCTCGCGCTCGCGCGCGGAGGGCGGCGCGGTGATGGCCGTCACCGTCGACTCGCCCGTGCCCGACTCCGCCGTCGAGCGCATCGCGGCGCTGGAGGGTTTCGAGGATGTCCGCTTCGCCGACCTGGGCACCGCCTGATCCAGCCGCATCGCCCCGGCGCCGTATGCGGGCCGGGGCGCTGATCCTCGCCGGCGGTCTCGCGGCGGTCGCCGCCGCGTCCGCAGCGGGCGCGCCGGTCAACCCGGATACCGACCCGGTGGTCGCGCTGGCCGATCTGCCCGCCGATGCGCCGTCGAGCTCCGTGCGCCTGCGCGTGAAGCTCCCGAGCGGCACCACGGTCGCGCTGACCGACCCCCGCCGGGTCTCCGGGGCGCGGGCCACCATCACGTGGACCGGACGCAGGGGCGCCGGAGCCGACGGCCACCGGGTCCGCGACGGCCGCTATCTGCTGAGCATCGAGACGATCGACGGCCGCGCGCTCCCCACCCGCCCCGCCGAGCTGCTCGTCGACATGACGTCTCCGCGCCTGCGCGCCGCGCGCCCGGTGCCCACCCTGCCGGCGCCGTCCGCGGCCCGCGTGAACACGACGGTGCGCGACCGAAACTGGGGCCGGCGGTTCCCCGTGCGCACGCGCGCGATCGTGCGCTCCCTCGCCGGCGCGACCCTGGGGGCGGGGGCGTGGGAGCCGGCGCGGAGATCCCTCGGCATGCCCCCGTCCGTCCTCCGGGCCGACCGCATGGGCGCCGTGCGCGTCACGGTGCAGGCGCGCGACGCCGCCGGCAACCGCTCGGAGGCGCCCCCGGTCGTGCTGAGCCTGCCCGGCAAGGCGAGCCCGGTCCGGGTGATCACCGAGGTGCGCACCTCCCGTCCGCTGGTCGCACTGACCATCGACGACGGATATGACGCGTCGGCGATGGACTCGATGATCGCGACGGCCACGCGCATGCGCGCCCCGGTGACCATGTGCATCAACGGCTCGGCGGCGTCCGGCTACTCCACCGGCCTGCGGGCGCGGCTGCAGCGGGCGACCGCGGAGGGCTGGGTGCAGACCTGCAGCCACGGCTACTCGCACGGGGTCGGCTCGCGGATGTCGTACTCGCAGGCGTACCGCGACCTGCGCACCAGCGTCACCTGGGACCGGGCCTCCGGGCAGTCGTCGGTCCCCTTCTACCGGCCGCCGTACGGCGATGTCGGCTCCAGCCTCCTGTCGGCGGCGACCGACCTGCGCTACCGGTACGCGCTGCTGTGGGATGTCGACACCAACGACTGGCGCCACCGCAGCACCGGCCGCACCATCTCCCACGTCCTGGGCAACGCATCCCGCGGCTCCATCGTCCTGATGCACGCCATCCCGTCGTCGGCCGCGGCCCTCCCGTCGATCATCAGGGGGCTCAGGGCGCGTGGTCTGGAGCCGGTCGCCATCGGCGATCTCATCGCCGCCGGGCGGCCCGCCCGCTGAAATGCCGGCCGCGGGCTTGGGCAACCGCCCGCCGCTGCCGATGGGGGAGGCATGACATCGCCCGAGGCGCCGCCCACCGCCGCCGACGCGGCCGAACCCACCGCCCCCTCCATCGTCGAGCTGAACCGCCCGGGGTTGCTGATCCCCGTGCTCGAACGCGCCATGGCGCAGCGGATACTGCCCCGGCGATCCGGCTGGTCGGCAGCGCACCACCTCCGTCGCGACCTCGGCCGCCACTTCGGCGTGTCCGCGCCCCCCGAGGCGATCGAGGCGGCGCTGCGGGTGCTCAGCCAGCGGCGGCGCGTGCACCTCAGGTCCGACGAGCGCGGCGTGCTCTGGTATCGCCTCCGCGTCTGAGCGCGGGCGCGGGCCTCAGGGGCTGAGCACCACCGGCGTCTGCACCAGGCACTCCAGGGAGCCGTCCTTCGCCGATGCCGACCATGCCTCCAGCATCACGCGAAGGGGGGCGGTGACCGTCACAGGGATCGGCCCGGCGAAGCGTCCCGGGCGCAGGTAGCCGGAGAAGTCGGGCCGGAAACGGAAGCCGGTCGCGGTGAGCGCGTTCAGCGCGAGGGCCGACCGGCCGCCACCCTCGGCGCGAAGCGATGCCACCGCCGTGTGCTCGAACAGGGGTGTCAGCTCCAGGCCCCGCACCGCCGGCCGGTCACCGCCGCGCCACGCGGTCAGCCGCAGGCAGCCATCGTCCAGGATCGCGGCCGCGGGGGCGGTGGTCGCCCGCCACAGGTCGATCACCAGGCGGTCCCGTCGACCCGAGACGTTGTAGGAGATGAACTTGAAGTCGCCTGGGGCGGCGGTCACGAGCACCACGATGCCGCCCGCGCGGCGGCCGATGCGCACCCGCACGCCGGCACGCGCCGCGGCGGGAGCGACGGAGGTGATCCCGCGCCCGTTCACCCGCACCGCCGCGCGCCCGTCCCCGGGGGCAGGGTCCGGCGTGTCGACCTGGCGCTCGAGCCCTGTGAGCCGACCTCCCGTGAAGACCACCACGACACGCTCGGTCGCCGCCGTGCCGCGCATCGTGACGCTCTGCGCGGTGAGTGCCGCCGACGCGGCGGGGGCGAGCACGCCCGCCACGGCCCCGAGGCCGGCGACGGCGAGAGCGACACGGGCACGGGGCCTCATCCATCGACCATCCTCGACGCATGCACGCGTGTCAATCCACATTTGCGACCGGCATGAGCCGGGAGTATCCTGCCGCCCATGCCTGTGGACGCCGCTCGCACAACCTCCATGCTGAGCGGGCTTCTGCGGCTTCGTGGGCTCCTCCCCCGGTAGGGGGAGCTTGCTGACACCCGCGCCCGCCACGCCGGGCACCCGACGCCCTCGACGCCCCGTGAGGAGGACCCTCCCATGACCGCCAGCCCCCAGGCGCAGCACCCGCAGGAACCCGACAAGCGCATCATCTTCTTCGATACGACGCTCCGTGACGGCGAGCAGGCGCCCGGCATCACGCTCAACACGCGCGAGAAGGTCGAGGTCGGCCAGCAGCTCGCCCGGCTCGGCG
>JBKHVQ010000101.1:0-4549 GCA_046569985.1 Thermoleophilia bacterium
TTCTCGACCGGGAGCTGACGCCGTCCGAGGTCGATCGCGAACTGCGCCGCGTCGCCCCCGCCACCGGGCTGGGCGCGCTCGCCCTCGGGGCCCGCGCGGTCGCCGGCTGGTGGGCTCACGACCGCGACCGGACGCTGGAGATCACCGGCGACGACCTGCGTCGCGCCGGCGTTCCGACCGGGCCCACCATCGGCCGCGGCCTGCTGGCGGCGCGGGCCGCCCTGCTGGACGGACACGCCCCGACCCGCGAGGAGCAACTCGCCACGGCCCTGAGAGCGGCGCAGGGGGAGGAGGTGGCCGGATGAGCGGGGGGCCCGACACCATCGAGGTCGCCGTGGACGGGCCGGCTCGCGCGGTGTTCACCACGCGCCGCGGCGGTGTCAGCGGGGGCGCGTGGGCCGCGCTCAACCTCGGCGCCGACAGCGGCGACCGGCCCGAGGACGTGCGCGCCAACCGCGAGCTGCTCGCCGCGCGGCTCGGCGTGGATCCCGCAGCCGTCACGATGGCCCACCAGGTGCACGGTGCCGATGTCCTCGCGCTCGACGCGCCCAGCCACCCCGGCCTGTTCGGCGGGGGGCTGCGCGGCTGGCATCCGGCGGATGCGCTCGCGACGACGCGTGTCGATCTGCCCGTGATGGTGCTCGGGGCGGACTGCCTGCCCGTGCTGATCTGGCGTCGCGATCTGCCCGGGGTCGCCGCCGCGCACGCCGGATGGCGCGGCCTGGTCGCCGGGGTGCTCGGCTCGGCGATCGCCGCGGTGGGGGAGCCGGGCGCCGTCGGGGTCGCGATCGGCCCGGGTATCGGTCCCTGCTGCTATGAGGTCTCCGGCGAGGTGCGCGCACGTTTCGCCGCCACGTTCGGAGACGGGGTGATCCACGGGCGCACCGTCGACCTTGCGGGGTCGGCGCGGCGGGCGCTGCTCGGCGCCGGCGTGCCGGGCGGCGCGATCCGGACCGTCGAGGCCTGCACGCGCTGCGAGGACCGGCGCTACTTCTCCCACCGGGGCTCCGGCGGCACCTGCGGACGCCAGGCCGGGATCATCTGGGCGACGGGAGACGGGGATGACTGACGCGGCGGCGCTCGATCGCCTGCGGTCCCGGCTCGACGAGGCGCGGGCTCACCTGGACGAGGCCGCCGGCGTCTCGGGGCGGGCCCCGGGCTCCGTCGAGCTTGTGCTCGCCGGCAAATACATCCCCGCGGAGGACACGCCGCTGCTGGTCGCCGCGGGAGTCGAGGTGGTGGGGGAGAACCGCCTCCAGGACCTGCGCGCGAAGGCGGCGATCGCGGACGGTGCGCTCACCTTCGACTTCATCGGGCACATCCAGCGCAACAAGGTGCGGGACATCCTCCCCGCCGTCCGCCTGGTCCACTCGCTCGACTCGGAGCGGCTCGCGGCCGAGATCGCGCGGCGCGCGGAAGGTGAGGTGCGGGTACTCGTCGAACTGAACATCGCCGAGGAAGCGACCAAAGGTGGTATCGTGCCCACGCGCCTGCGGGCATTCGTTGAGGATGTGTCGGTTCACCCCGACCTCGTGATCGGTGGCCTCATGGCCATGCCCCCGAAGCAGTCGGACGCCGAGTTGAATCGACGTCACTTCGCCGCAACGCGACGACTGGCCGAGGAGCTCCGGCGCGAATGGGAGGGTCGTCACGACTTCAGCGATCTCTCCATGGGCACGAGCCAGGACTATCTCGTGGCCGCCGAGGAGGGCGCCACAATGGTCCGGGTTGGTCGCGGTCTCCTCGAAGGCATTCGAACCACCAGCACGGGGATCTCGTAGATGGCCGTCAGCGATATGTGGCACCGCACCCTCGTCTACTTCGGCATGGCCGATGAGCCGGACGAGTTCGACGAGGAGTTCGACGACGATGCCGATCGTCGCTACAGCGAGCGCGAACGCGACCGGGAGCGCCGCAAGAGCGCGCAGGACGACCTGGAGCGCAGCTACCGCGAGCGCCCCAACGTCCGCCGGCTCGGTCCCCGCCGCCGCGACAACGACTTCGACGACATCTTCGCCGACGAGTCGCCCGGCGGGCGACCGCCGGTGATGCGGGCGGTCGAGAACCGGGCGCAGCCGGCGGAGGTCCACCTCGTCGTGCCCAAGAGCTTCAACGACGCCCAGCAGATCGCCGACAAGTTCAAGGACACGGTGCCCGTGATCCTGAACCTGCAGGGCGCCGAAACGGACCTCGCCAAGCGCCTCATCGATTTCTCCAGCGGCCTCACCTATGCGCTCGACGGCGGGATGCAGCGTGTCGCCGACAAGGTCTTCATGCTGACCCCGCGCAACGTCGAGGTCTCCGCCGAGGAGCGCGCACGGCTGCTGGAGAAGGGTTTCTTCAACCAGTATTGAGCGGCGCGCACCACCTCTCCGTGGGGTTGATCGGCGCCGGCGCGATGGGTCGTGCGCTGGCGGCGGGCCTGGTGCGCGGCCGCCCCTCGATCGCCGAGACGCTCCGCATCGCGGACGCGGTGCCCGCCGCGGTCGCCGCGGCCGTCGACGATGTCGGCGGCAGGCCGGCCTCCGTCGCCGAGGCGGCGGGCGCCGACATCGTCTGCGTGGCCGTCAAACCCGCGGACATGGAGGGGGCCCTCACCACCCTCCGGGGCGTGCTCGCTCCCGGCGCGGTGGTCGTCTCGGTCGCCGCGGGCTGGGATCTCGACCGGCTCGGCGCGGCCCTTCCCGGTGTCGGCGTCGTGCGCACCATGCCGAACCTCGCCGTGCGCCACGGCGCGGGGGTCGTCGCCGTGGCGGCGCTCGGCGTGCCTTCCGACCGGTGGGTCCTGGTCAAGGATCTGCTGGCCCCGCTCGGCGCCGTCGTGGAACTGCCCGAGAAGCTCTTCCCGGTCGCGACCGCCCTGGCGGGGAGCGGCCCGGGCCTCGTCGCGCTCGTCGCCGAGGCGCTCGAAGAGGGGGCGGTCGGCGCCGGCCTCGGGCGCGCCCAGGCCCGCGAGATGGTGGCGGCGGTCCTCGCCGGGACGGCGGCGCTGCTGGCCGGCGGAGGCGATCCCGGCGACCTGCGCCAGCGCGTCAGCTCGCCGGGCGGCACCACCGTCGAGGGGCTCGCGGTGCTGGAACGCGGCGCCGTCCGGGCGCACATCGCCGACGCGGTACGCGCCGCGGCACGGCGCGCGGGCGAGCTCTAGGAGCGGTCGTGGACCAGGTCGAGAACTACGTCAGCGCGCTCTTCACCGTCTTCATCCTGGTGATCTTCCTGCGCATCGTGCTGTCGTTCGTGCCCCGCCCGCCGGTGTCGGGGCCGTTCCGCGCGGTGTGGAACTTCGCCCACCAGAGCACCGACTGGTACCTCAACATCTTCCGCCGCTTCATCCCGCCCATCGGCATGTTCGACCTGTCGCCGATCGTCGCGCTGCTGGTGCTCTACATCCTGCGGAACCTCACCCTGGCGCTGCTCTCCGGCTTCTGAGTGTCGACGTCCCCGAAGCCGCCGCCCTGGATCAGCGCCGCCGACGGCGGCGTGATCGTCGCGGTGAAGGCGGTGCCGCGGTCGCGCGCGACCCGCGCGGTCGGCGTGCAGGACGGGGCGCTCCGGGTCCAGATCGCCGCTCCGCCGCATCAGGGCCAGTCCAACGCCGCCCTCTGCGCGTACCTGGCCGACTGCGCCGGCGTGAGGCCCGCCGCGGTGCGCGTGCGCCGGGGATCCGGTGGGGCGCGTAAGCTGATCGAGGTGGACGGCCGACCGGATCAGCTCGTGCGGAACCTGGTGGCACGTATCGGGCCCCTCCTGGGCGAGGGCACGTGAGCACCGTCAGCACGCGCGAGCAGCTTCAGCGCGCCATCGCGCGTCGCGAGCGGCGCCAGGCGCAGTCGCGCTGGCTGTGGGCGGCGCTGCTGGCGGTGACGGTTCTGCTGCTCGACCAGATCACCAAGCTGATCGTCCGTGGCTCCATGGACCTGCGGGAGAGCACCGACATCCTGCCCGGGCTGTCGCTGACACGGGTCAACAACACCGGCATCGCCTTCGGGTTGTTCCCCGGGCGCGCGACCATCGTCTCGGTTCTCACCGTCCTCGCGCTGTGCGCGATCGCCGCCGCGCTCGCCGGCCTGGTCTCCCGCAACCCGATGGTGGCCGCGGGAGCCGGCATGCTCGTCGGCGGCAGCCTGGGCAACCTCATCGACCGGCTCATGCACGGCGCCGTCACCGACTTCCTCGATCCGGTGCGCTGGCCCGCTTTCAACATCGCGGACATCGGCATCGTGGTCGGGGCCACGTTGATCGTGTTCGGCCTGCTGCGCGAGGAGCCGCACCCGGTTCCGGACGACGAACCGTGACCCGGCCCGAGCCCGCGCCGCTGCGGCTGCGGGTCGACGCCGACCTCGCGGGCACCCGGCTCGACAGCGCGGTCGGCGCCATGGAGCAGGTCGGCAGCCGCGCGGAGGCCCAGCGGCTCATCGACGCGGGGCGGGTGCTCGTCGACGGCGCCGTCCAGGCGAAGCGCCACCGGGTGGCCGAAGGGGAGATCCTCGAGGTGCGCCCCGCGCCGGCACCGCTGTCGGACCTCGAACCCGAGGACTCGGTGCCGTTC
>JBKHVQ010000102.1:0-4508 GCA_046569985.1 Thermoleophilia bacterium
GGGCGACCTCCGGGGCGTCGTGCAGCGGCCGGGCGGTCTCCTCGGGGAGGGCGATCCACTCCAGGTCGAAGAAACGCAGGGCGTTCCCGGCCTCGACCATCGCGCGGTCGACGGCCGCCGCAAGGTCCCGGTTCTCCTCCGCCGACACGTCCACCGACTCGCGCAGGTGCGCGTAGGAGGCGACGCGCGAGAGCTCATTGTCGATCGCGGCCAGCTCCTCGAGCGCGGCCGCCAGGCCCGCGGCCTCGATGCCGGCCAGGGTCCCGCGGTGCCGGCGCTCGAACGCGCGGCAGCGTTCGAGCACGACATCGAGGCGCGACCGCGCCTCGTCCGCGCCGGAGAGGAGGGGGGAGAGGTCCCAGTGGACCCCGGCGGCCCGTGGGCCCGGGGCGGTGTCGGTCATGGTCATGCGCTCACGCTAGCGGATGGCCCCGGCCGCGGACCGTGGGCCCGCGCTCACATGGCGCAGGTGGCGAGCAGGCGGTCGGCGGCGTCCGCCGGCAGCGGAGGCGTCCCGGAGTCGCCCGGTTCGTTCAGCCCGCCCGGGTGGTGGAAATCGGATCCACCCGTGGCCACCAGCCCGAAGCGCTGCGCGATGCGGCGCAGCTCCAGGCGACGCTCCGGCGAGTGCTCCGGCCTGTGGACCTCGATCCCGGCGAGGCCATGCCCGGAGAGGCGCTGCACGAACGCGGCCAGCTGCTCCGGGTTCATCCGCAGGCTGGCGGGGTGCGCCAGGGCGGGTGCCCCCCCGGCCTCGCGCACGAGGTCGATGGCCTCGCGCGGCCCGAGGCCCTCCGTCGGGACCCATGCCGGGCCGCCGTCGGCCAGGAAGCGCTCGAAGGCCGCCTGGCGGCTGCGCACGTGGCCCGCGGCGACCAGTTCGTCGGCGATATGCGGGCGGCCGACCGCGCCCGCCGCACGCGCCCGGACGTTCTCCATCTCGACGGGGGCGCCGAGCTGGCCGAGGCGGCTGATGATGCGCTCGGCCCGGCGCACGCGTCCCTCTCGCAGCCCGGCGAGGCGGGCCACGACCGACGGCGGCTCGGGTTCGTGGAAGTAGCCGAGCAGGTGCATGGTGCCCGCCGGGACGCGCACCGACAGCTCCACCCCGGGGACCACCCGCATGCCGGTCGCGGCTCCGGCCACGATGGCCGCCCGCACGGAGGCCATCGTGTCGTGATCGGTGACGCTCAAGATCCGCACCCCCCGCGCGGCGGCACGGGCCACCAGCTCCTCCGGTGTCAGGGTGCCGTCGGAGGCGAGGGTGTGAGTGTGCAGATCGGCGGCGTGGGCGGCGGGAGGGGCCATCGCCGCCAGGCTACGCGCTGGTGGGGACCACCGCGTTCACGAGGCCGAGCGCCTCGAGCTCGGCGATGATGCGCGCCGCGCTCTCCTGGGGGGTCTGCTGCTCGGTGCGGATGTGCACATCGGGGGCGGAGGGCGCCTCGTAGGGGTCGCTGACCCCGGTGAACTCCGTGATCTCGCCGGCGAACGCCTTGGCGTAGAGGCCCTTGACGTCGCGGCGGGCGCACTCGTCGACCGAGGTGTCGACGAACACCTCGATAAAGGGCCCGAACGGCTCCACCATCTCACGCGCCGTCCGGCGAGCCGCGGCGTACGGCGAGATCGCCGAGACGAGCGTCCACACCCCGGCGCGGGTGAAGCGGGAGGCCACCCATCCGATGCGCGCGATGTTGGTGTCGCGATCCTCCTTGGAGAACCCGAGCCCCTTGGACAGGTGGGTGCGCACCACATCGCCATCGAGGTACTCGACCAGGCCCCCGCGCCGCTCAAGCTCGGGGCCGACGAGGCCGGCGATGGTGGTCTTGCCCGAACCGGACAGGCCCGTGAACCACAGGGTGAATCCGCGTTGCTCGCTCATCCGCGAACGGCCCTCCTTGGGGGCTCGGCCCCCGTCGCAGCGTCAGGACGCGGCAGCTCCGCCGACGGGCAGGTGCAGTCCGCATTCGGTCTTGCCTGTGCCCGCCCAGCGACCCGACCGGGGGTCGTCACCGGGAGTCACCGCCCGCGTGCACGGGAAGCAGCCGATGGAGGGGTAGCCCTCGTCGTGGAGCGCGTTGTACGGCACATCGTGACGGTACAGGTATCCGACGACGTCCTCATCCGACCAGTTCGCCAGGGGCTGCACCTTCACCAGGCCACGCGCGGCGTCGAACTCGAGCTTTCGCGCGTTGCGTCGCGACACGCTCTGGCCGCGGCGGATGCCGGTGATCCAGGCATCCATGCCCTCCATCACCCGCTCCAGGGGCGACACCTTGCGCAACTCGCAGCAGCGGTCGGTGTCTCGGGCCCAGAGCGCGGGACCCTCGGTGAGGGCCTGCTGCTCGACGCTCTGCTCGGGGTGGACGGTCTCGACCTCGACGCCGTAGCGGTCGACCAGCCGCTCGCGCGCCGTGTGCGTCTCGGGGAACAGGAGGCCGGTGTCGATCTCGACGACGCGCACGTCGGCGCCGATGCGCCACAGCATGTCGACGAGCACCGAGGACTGGCGCTGCCACGAGCAGGTGAGCACGATCCGCCCGTCGAAACGGTCCGCGGCCCAGAGGAGCAGTTCCTCCGCCGGGCGCGATTCAAAGCGCGTCGCGAGCGCCTCGATATCGTCGTGTGAGAAGGGAAGCGTGTTCACCGCGGTGCAGGCTAGCAGAGGTAATACGTAAATGGCACCAGGAAATAGGGGAAATGCCCGACTCGTCTATTCGACCGAGATCGGGAGGGTCGACGAGCCGCCGTCCGGGTCCGCCTCCCGGCCCGCGGGGGACGGGATCGTGCGGGTCGGGCGCACGAAGGCAGGGCGGAAGGGGAAGACCGTGACTCTCGTCACCGGCCTCCCGCAGGGTGATCTCGGGGCCGTGGCCACGGAGCTGAAAAAGCTGTGCGGCTCGGGCGGCGCCGTGAAAGACGGGGTCGTCGAGATCCAGGGCGACCACCGCGACAGGGTCGTGGCGCGCCTGGAGGGCCGCTACCGGGTCAAGCTCGCCGGTGGATGAGGCAGGCGGCCGCGCCGTCGGGCGCGGCCGCCGCGGGGCCGCTCAGTCGCGCAGCGGAGGCTTCCCCTCGTGGTCGCAGAGATCCGGGTGCCAGCGGTGGAAGTGCCGCTGGTGCTGCTGCGTCAGCGCCCCCGGGGGGTAGTAGCGCTCGTAGAAGTCGGGGTCCACATGCTGGCCCTGGCAGGTGAGCCGCTGGTACATCGGGTCGATGTAGGCCGGGAACCGCCCGTAGGTGTCGAACACGTACTGGCAGTAGTCCTTGACGAGTTCGACGGTGTCGGGGTGTGGGCGCGGGATCGCCTGGATCACGCGGTCCGGTTCCAGGTACGGCTTGGGCACGTCCTCGTCGAAGGCCGACCACTTCAGCTCCATGAACGCGTCCACCGCGGCATGCATGTCCGGGTAGTAGGGCGGCGTGAACGCCTCGTAGACCCCATCCATGCCGACCGGGTAGGGCGTCCCGTCGGTGGCCTCCGCGAAGCGGAACCCGAGTCCGGGGACGTCGCCGCCGCCCATGACGAAGCGCGACAGGTAGCCGGTGAACGTCCAGCCGCCCAGACCGAGCGCCTGCAGGGCCAGGTTGACGTTCTGGCAGATGAAGCCCTGCTCGACCACCAGCATCGACAGCACACGCTGCTCCAGGTCGACCATTCCCATCTGGCGCTTCGGGTCGAGTCGTCCCGAGTCGAGGGCGGCCTGCAGGCCCGCGGACCGCTTGCCGTGCTGCTCGTCCACGATCGAGAACGCGTAGCTGCGGGCGAGGTAGATGAACAGCAGGTTGATGTACTCGAGCGTGGTGTTCGTGACCGGGATGAAGAGGGTCGTGCCCGGCTGGTTCGCGTTCCACTGGTTGAAGTCGAACAGGCCCGGCAGCGTCGTCGGCAGCGGTGCGCGGCCGGGGCGCAGCTCCACCCGCGCCCGGCGGTAGAGGTCGACGATCCACTCCACCTGATCCTCGACCGGCCGGCCCGAGAGCGTCGCGACCTCCCCGGGCTCCGGGACGAGGCCGAACATGTTCAGCAGGTAGGTGCCCTCGTCGTTCGTGAAGAAGAGCTCGGTACCGTGGTTGGAGCACGAGCTCGGCCACGTGCGCGTGGTCCACTGCACCAGGGTGCCCATGCCGCGGGCCGGATCGAGGTCGCCGAGGTTCAGCCCGGTGAGGCCGGTGCCGGCCATGCACAGCAGCGCCTCCTCGAGCTCGGAGAGCGGCACCGGGGCGTACGGGCTGCGGTAGTCGAGGATCTCGGAGCCGACGTTCATTCCCAGGCCGACGCGACGGCTCTTGCGGTCGTACACCGTCTGGAAGAACGGGTAGGCGAGCGCGTCGGCAAGACCGGGTGGCGCCCCGGTCTCCGGCATGGTCACCGGGTTGCCGGGCTCGGGTGCCGCACTCGGGCTCATGGGCGGTCTCTCCTTGTGCCGTCAGGTGTTCGGAACTCCCCCCTCCACCAGACTACCACACGGCGCTCGCGCGACCGCTCCGGTCAGTGGCCCGCCCCC
>JBKHVQ010000103.1:0-4064 GCA_046569985.1 Thermoleophilia bacterium
GCACGTCCACGTCCATCGCGACCGGCGGGCCCTCGGGTACGGGCGGAGGCGGGGTGGGCCGGCGTGCGGCCGCGCGCGCCGCGGCGGCGTCGCGCGCCAGGCGTTCCAGCGGCACCCGCATGCGCGCGGTGTCTCCCTGCACCTCGGCCCGCCCCCCGCGGATGGCGACCACCGTGCCGCGGAGCCCGGTGAGGCTGTCGATCACGGCCTCCCCCACCTCCGGCGGCGGCCCCTCCGGCACCGCGATGACCGCCTCCGGCGCCTCGTCCAGCGCCCCGCGGGCCGCCGACGCCCCCGCGACGCCTCGCCGAGGCGCCGGTCGCGTTCACGGGCCCGGGCATCGTCGCCGGCATCGGCGTGACGGCGGCGGGCGGCCTCCTCGCGCCGCGCCGCCGCGATTTCGCGACGCAGCTCCGCGAGTTCCCGGGTGGAGCGGGCGAGCTCGCGCTCCGCCTCCGCGCGGGCGGCCTCCTTGGCCGCCGCCGCGTCGACGCGCGAGCGTTCCAGGCGCCGCTGCAACTCCGCGCGCTCGCCCTCGGCGGCGCGACGCACCCGCTCCGCCTCCTCGCGCGCCGCGCGGGCGGCGAGCCGCTCATCCTCGGCGGCCGCCCTGGCGGCGGCGGCTTCGGCGAGCAGCGACTCGAGCTCACGCCGGGCCGGCGTGCCGGCCGAGCGGGCCGCCTCGACGACGGCCGGATCGAGACCAAGCCCCTCGGCGATGCCCAGGGCGTGCGACGCGCCCGGCTCGCCCATCACCAGCGTGTACAGCGGGCGAAGGTTGCGCAGGTCCACGGCGACGGCGGCGTTCATGGCCCGCGGGGCGGCGCTGGCCCACTCCTTGACCTCGGGATGGTGGGTGGTCGCGAGCACGAGCGCCCCGTCGTCGACCAGGCGCGCGATCACCGCCTGGGCCAGGCGGGCGCCCTCGTCGGGGTCGGTCCCCGCGGCCGGCTCGTCAAGCAGCACCAGGGAACGCGGGCCGGCGGACGCCATGATCGCCATCAGGCGGCGCACGTGAGCCGAGAACGTCGAGAGGCTCTCCGCGATGGACTGGTCGTCGCCGATGTCGGCGAGAACGCGGTCGAACACCGGCAGCGACGCGCTGCGGGCCGGGACGCGCAGCCCGCACTGGTGCAGCATCGCGCAGAGCCCGAGCGTCTTGAGGGCGACGGTCTTGCCGCCCGTGTTCGGGCCGGAGACCACCAGCGCCCGCACGCCGGTGAGCGGCAGGTCCACCGGCACCGCGCTGCGCGGATCGAGGAGGGGGTGGCGCGCCGCGCGCAGGTCGACCTCGGCGGCCGGTTCCACGCGGCAGCCGTCCCACTCGCGCGACACGGAGCCGCATGCCATGCGCAGATCGAGGTGGGCGAGTTCCCCGACCGCGAGATCGAGGTGGGCGCGTTCCTCGGCGACCAGGGCGGTGAGCATCCGCAGGATGCGGGCCACCTCCTCGGCCTCCTGGGCCGCGAGCTCCCTCACCTGGTTGTTGGCGTCGATCAGGGGGAGCGGTTCGACGAAGATCGTGGCCCCTGAGCCTGAGCTGTCGTGCACGATGCCGGGCACCGCGGAGCGGGAGCTCGCCTTCACCGCGAGCACCGGTCGGCCGGCCCGCTCGGTGGTGAAGCCCTCCTGCAGGTGGCTGCGCATACGCACCGCCAGCGTCCGCAGCAGGTCCGCGGCCGCCCGTCGCGCCCCGGCGAGCCGCCGCCGCAGGAGGGCCAGCTCGGGGCTGGCCGTGTCGGCGAGCCCGCCGTGCGGGTCGAGCGACCGCTCCCGCGCGCTCTCGACGCGTCTCATGGACGGCACCGAGATGAAGCGGATGCGCTCGGCCAGGCGTGGGGCGTCATCGGCGTGGGCGGCCAGCTCCTCGCGCAGTTCGAGCGCGACCCGGACGGTGACCAGCACGGCCGCCAGTTCGTCCGGGTCGAGGACGGCCCCGCGCTCGGCCTCACGGGTGAGGGGACGCAGGTCGACGGCGCCGCCGGGGCCGGCGACGGCGAGGTCCCGCAGGAGGATGGCCTCCTCGGTCTCGGCCACGCGCACCGCCACCTCCGCCGGGTCGGGCGAGGGCGTGAGCGCGACGGCGAGGTCGCGGCCGCCGGAGAAGGCCGCGCGAGCGGCGATCCGCTCGCGTACCGCGGGCAGCTCCAGCAGCTCGGCGCTGCGTTCGTCCATCGGCCCGATGCTAGACGACCCGCCCCGGCTCCGGACGGCGGGAGCCGTCAGTCGGCCACGGCCTCCTCGGCGACCCCGACGGGGGGCACCGGCTCGACCGGCTCGCCTCGGCGCCAGCTCCACCACTCCTGGATGGCCACCTGCACGATGCCGGCCACCGGGATCGCGACGAGCGCCCCGACGAGACCGAGGATCTGAGACCCGATCAGCACCGCCAGGATGATCCAGAGGGGGTTCAGGTTGACGGTGAACCGGTGGATGACGGGCTGGAAGACGTTGTTCTCGACCTGCTGGTAGACGACCAGGAAGATGATCGCGGCGACGCCGATGGGCCAGCCCTGGAAGAAGGCGACGGCGATGTAGGGAACGCCGCCGATCGTGGCGCCGACCAGCGGTATGAGGGACGCGAGTCCGGCCCAGAACGCGAGCAGGGGTGCGAACGGGACGCCCATGGCGGTCAGGAAGACGTAGGCGGCGAGGCCGCCGGTGGCCGCGACGAGGAACACCCCCACCACATAGCCCGCGACCACCCGGTACATCCGGTCCGCGATCCGCTCGAGGCGCGCGCGGGTGTCGCCCTCGGACTGGTTCAGCAGCCAGGTGCGGAGCCGTCCGCCGTACAGGCTGAGGAGGAACGCGATCACGGCGATCGAGAGAAAGGCGACGAGCCCGTTCACGATGCGCTGGGTGATCTCCACCGCGGTGTCCGGGCCGGCGACCCCTTCGAGGTTGGTGGTGACCTCCTCCTCGAGGCGATCGAGCAGGTTGTACTCGGCATCGAGTTCCTGCACCCACTCCGACTCCTGGAGCCGGCTCACATACCCGGGGACCTCGTCCCCCAGCTGCTGGCCGGCGTCGATCAACGGCGGGACGAACACGAAGACCGCTCCGGCGAGGGCGGCGAGGCCCAGCATGTAGACGAGCGCGATCGCGATGGTGCGCCGGAGGCGCAGCCGGATCTGCAGGAACGACACCAGCGGATCCATCGCGGTCGCGAAGAAGGCGCCGATCGCGACCCATGTGAGCACGCCGCGCGACACCCAGGCGAGCCACAGCAGCCCCATGAGGGCGACGACAACGAGCACCACCCGGATGATCGCCCGGTTGCTGGGGCCGCCGTCCGACGCCCTGGCGGGCCGCGGCGGACCGTCGCTCACGCGCGGCATCTCCGGCGGCGGGCGAACGCGAGGATGGCGCCCATCACCAGGCCGAAAATCGCGTGCATGATCGCCTCGTGCGCCATGATCGGCTTGGAGGTGAGCAGTCGCGGCCAGCGCCCGGAGCGCCGGTCGGGATGCGCCTTGTCGGCCAGCGCCATCAGCGGCCAGGTCACGACGGTCTCGACCGCCACCCAGCCCACGGCGCGCCGGAAGGTGAGCGGGCCGGTCAGCGCCAGTGCGGCGCCGAAGCCCGCCCCGTTGCCGAGGTGGACGACGACGCCCGCCGGCACCCAGGCGCGCTCGCCGCCGGCCACCCGCCCGAGCAGTCGCACATCCGTGTAGGTGTGGCCCAGCGCCCTCGCGACATGCGGCTCCGCGGCGGCCCACACCGCGGCGGCCGCGGCTCCCGCGGAGGCTCCGGTGAGTATGTGACGGACCGAGGCGGAGGGGCGCGCGCTCATCGTGGTGAGTGTAACCGCGCGGCGGGACGACAGGTCGCGCGCGGTGCCGATGGGTCTACGATGGCGACCAGCGCCATGGAACCGGCCCGCTCCACACGCCACCGCATGATCCTGGCCGCGTGCGTCGTCGCGTTCGTCGCCCTTGCCGCCGTCGGCGCCTCC
Source organism: Thermoleophilia bacterium (assembly GCA_046569985.1). Taxonomy (GTDB): domain Bacteria; phylum Actinomycetota; class Thermoleophilia; order Miltoncostaeales; family Miltoncostaeaceae; genus JAVJSF01. The sequence goes on from JBKHVQ010000103.1 coordinate 3,959, forward strand.
CGCGTGATCCGGCCCGATGCCTTCCGCGACGCGTTCGCCGATGTGCGCTGGACGTGGGTGGCGCTGTCGGCGCTCGCTTATGCCGCCTGCCCGTTCACGTCCGCGC
>JBKHVQ010000104.1:0-6409 GCA_046569985.1 Thermoleophilia bacterium
AACTGATCCCGGCCTTCGCCGACGGCCCCGCGGGTGAGGGTGTGCGCGTCTACCAGTCGTACGGCCCCTCCGGCGACCAGAGCCGCATCGTCGAGTCCGGCCTCGACGCCGACGTCGTGGCGCTCGCCCTCGAGCCCGACATCATGCGCCTGGTCGACGAGGGACTGGTCGACGCCGACTGGGCCGGCGGCCCCACCGCGGGGTTCGTCAGCAACTCGGTCGTCGTGCTCGCCGTCCGGCCCGGGAACCCCGAGGGCGTGCGCGACTGGGACGACCTCCTGCGCGACGACATCGAGGTGATCACCCCGAACCCGCTCACCTCCGGTGGGGCCCAGTGGAACGTGGCCGCCGCGTACGGGGCCCAGCTCGAGCGTGGGCGCGCGCACGAGGAGGCCCTGGAGTACCTGGCCGGCATGTTCGCCAACGTCGACGTGCAGCCCAAGGGCTCGCGTGAGGCGCTGCAGATCTTCCGCGCCGGCAAGGGCGACGTGCTGATCGCATACGAGAACGAGGCCATCACGGCGCGCCAGAACGGGGAGGAGGTCGACTACGTCATCCCGGACGAGACGATCCTCATCCAGAACCCGATAGCGGTGACCAGCGACAGCGGCAACCCCGCGGCGGCCGAGGCGTTCGTGCGCCACCTCCTCACCCCCTCCTCCCAGGGCGTGTTCGCCGACAAGGGCTACCGGCCGGTGCTGCCGTCCGTGCTGGCCGAGCGCGCGGATGCGTTCCCCGAACCGCCGGGGCTGTTCACCATCGAGGAGGTCGGCGGGTGGGACGACTTCCGCGCCGACTTCTTCTCCTCCGACGGCTACATGGTCGACATCTTCGCCGGCAACACGCCGGAGGGCCGCCGATGAGCAGCGATGTCGTGACGCCGAGCCGCCCGCGGAGGTCGGGGCGCCTCATCGCCCCGTCGGGATCGGCGTGGCCGTGATGTACATGAGCATCATCGTGCTCATCCCCATGGCGGCGCTGATGGGGGGCGCCTTCGACGAGGGCTGGGCGGGGTTCTGGGATGCCATCACGAGCGATCAGGCCATCGCCGCGGTGCTGCTCACGGTGAAGCTCTCGCTGGTCGTGATGCTGATCAACGCCGTGATGGGCACGATCATCGCCTGGGTGCTGGTGCGCGACCGCTTCGTCGGCCGCGGCTTCGTAAACTCGCTGATCGACCTGCCGTTCGCGCTGCCGACGATCGTCGCCGGCCTGACGCTGCTGGCCCTCTACGGGCCCGACGGGCCCGTCGGCATCAACGTCGCCTTCACCGAGGCGGGCATCGTGCTCGCCCTGCTGCTGGTGACCATGCCGTTCGTCGTCCGCTCGGTGCAGCCCGTGCTGCTGGAACTCGACCGCGACATGGAGCAGGCGGCCGCGTCGCTCGGCGCCGGCCCGCTCACCATCTTCCGGCGCATCATCTTCCCGAACCTGATGCCCGCCATCATCGGCGGCAGCGGGCTCGCGTTCTCGCGGGCGCTCGGGGAGTTCGGCTCGCTGGTCCTCATCTCGGGGAACATCCCGTTCCAGGACCAGATGGCGTCCTTCTACATCTACAGCCTCATCGAGTCGGGCGACCGCACCGCCGCCGCCGCCGTCTCGGTGCTTCTGCTGACGCTGTCGCTGGCGGCGCTGCTCCTCCTGTCGGCCCTCGAGCGCTGGACCTCGCGTCATGCCCGCTGAGGCGCCCGCGGCGGCGCCCCGCGGCGATGTGACGACCATCGCGCCGTACCGGCCGCCCGCGAACCGCGGCGCGACCGCGGCCCGTTGGGGCCTGCGGCTGGCGGCGCTCGGCTATGTCGCGGCGATCCTCCTGGGGCCGCTGGCGCTGGTCTTCTACAACACCTTCCAGTCGGGCTTCGGTGAGGCCTGGGCCGCCGTCACCTCGCCGGCCGCCCTGCACGCGCTGTACCTCACGATCCTGATCGCGCTCATCGCCGTGCCGCTCAACGCGGTCTTCGGCGTCGCGGCCGCGCTGGTCCTCGTGCGCCGGCGGGTGCCGGGCAGGTCGCTGATCAGCGCCCTCATCGACCTGCCGCTCGCCCTGTCACCGGTCGTCGTCGGCCTCTCGATCGTGCTCGTGTGGGGGCAGGACGGCTGGTTCGGGCCGGCCACCGAGGCGACCGGCATCCAGGTGCTGTTCGCCCTGCCCGCGATGGTCCTGGCCACGATCTTCGTGTCGCTGCCGTTCGTGGTGCGCGAGGTGGTGCCGGTGCTGCGCGAGGTCGGGTCCGACCAGGAGGAGGCCGCCTCGACCCTCGGCGCGGGAGCGGTGCAGACCTTCTGGCGCATCACGCTGCCCGCGATCCGCTGGGGCATCATCTACGGAGTGGTGCTCACCACCGCCCGCGCGCTCGGCGAGTACGGGGCGGTGCGGGTCGTGTCCGGCGGCATCGCCGAGAAGACCGAGACCATGACCCTGCACGTGGAGGAGCGCTTCCAGGCGTTCGACTACGTCGCGGCGTACGGCTCGTCGATGGTCCTCGCGATCCTGGCCCTGGTCGTCGTGCTGGCCATGAATCTCCTGAACCGAAAGGGCGGTGGCGATGGCGATCACGGTCACTAACGTCAACAAGCGCTTCGGCGACTTCGTGGCGCTCGACGATGTCAGCATCGAGGTGCCGGGAGGCTCCCTGACCGCCCTGCTCGGGCCGTCGGGCTCGGGCAAGTCGACGCTGCTGCGGGTCATCGCGGGCCTCGAGTTCCCGGACACCGGCCGGGTCGAGATCTCCGGTGAAGACGCGACCGCCTTCCCGCCCCAGAAGCGGGGGGTCGGTTTCGTCTTCCAGCACTACGCCGCCTTCAAGCACCTGACCGTTCGCGACAACGTCGGTTTCGGTCTCTCCATCCGCAAGCGCCCCAAGGCCGAGATCCGCGAGAAGGTCGACGAGCTCATCCACCTCGTGCAGCTCGACGGGATGGCCGACCGCTACCCGAGTCAGCTCTCGGGCGGCCAGCGCCAGCGCATGGCCCTGGCCCGGGCGCTTGCGGTCGAGCCGAAGGTGCTGCTGCTCGACGAGCCGTTCGGCGCCCTCGATGCCCGCGTGCGCAAGGACCTGCGCAGCTGGCTGCGCCGCCTGCACGAGGAGGTCCACCAGACCACCGTGCTGGTCACCCACGACCAGGAGGAGGCGATGGAGGTGGCCGACACCATCGCGGTGATGGACCAGGGCCGCATCCAGCAGGTCGGCTCGCCGCGCGACCTCTACGAGGAGCCCGTCAACGAGTTCGTGATGACCTTCATCGGCCCGATCGCGCGCCTGGGCGACTCGTATGTGCGCCCGCATGACATCGAGCTGGCCGCCGAGGACTCCGACGGCGCCGCGGCGCGCGCGCAGGTCGAGCGCGTGCTCCACCTCGGCTTCGAGGTGCGCGTGGAGCTGCGCACCGACGACGGCGCCGAGTTGTCGGCCCAGACCACGCGTGACGCCGCCGATCAGATGGGCCTGAAGGCGGGGGACACGGTCTTCCTGGTGCCGCGCAAGAGCCGGGTCTTCTCCGAGTAGACCCGGCGCTCGGGCCGCGTCATGGAGTTCGTCGTCGCGGCCCTCGCGGGAGCCCTTGCGGCTCTCCTCACTACGCCCGCGGGCGTGTCGGGGGCGGTGTTCCTGATACCGGTGCAGGTGGGGCTGCTGGGCATCGCCCCGGCGGTGGCCGCACCGACCAACCTGGTCTTCAACCTGTTCACGGCCCCGGTGGGCCTGCGCCGGCTGCGCGCTGCGTGGAGGCTCGACAGCCGCATCCTGGTGCCGATGCTCGCGGCGGCCCTGCCGGCGATGGTCGTGGGCGCCCTGCTCCGTGCCCTGGACATCGTCGGCGCCGACGACGGCCGCATCTTGGTCGCGGTCGTGATGGGAGTCGTCGGCCTCTCCCTGCTGCTGGTACCGGCCCGTGCAGGCGTCGCCCGCCGGTCCTCATCGGTCGCCACGATCGCCGTGGTGGCCGGGGCGTCGGGCGTCGTGGGCGGGCTGTACGGCATCGGCGGCGGGGCGCTGATGGTGCCCGTGCTGGTGGCGCTGGGGGCCGCGCTGCCCGCCATCGCGCCGGCGGCGCTCGCCACCACCCTCGCGACCTCCGCGCTCGGGCTGGCGGTGTTCCAGGTCGCGTCGGCCGCCGGGGCGGGACCGGGCGCCGACTGGGGTCTCGGGCCGGCGCTCGGCGCCGGCGGCGTGGTGGGGGCCCACATCGGCGCCGGACTGGCGCCGCGGGTCCCCCTGCGCCTGCTGCGGGCCGCGCTCGGCGTCATCGGGCTGCTGCTGGCGGTGCGGGTGCTGCGGACCTGAGCGGCGCCACGGTCCGGCCCTGGCGTCCGCCTCAGTGCATGTCACCGGCGGCCCGGCGCAGGGGGATCAGCGCGGCGTGGATCGCGGCCAGCTCATCGTCATCCAGGGCGTCGAGCCCGAACTCCGCCTCGCCCAGCGCCGCCGCCGCCCGCTGCACCACGCGCCGCCCGGCCGGCGTGATGTGCGCCAGGACGGTGCGCCGGTCGCCGTCCGCGGCGGCGCGGCGCACCAGGCCGTCACGCTCGAGGCGGCCGATCGCATTGGTGACGCTGGCGGGATGCACCTGCAGGCGGTCGCCGATCTTGCCCATCGGCAGCGCCCCGCGACGCGAGAAGTGCAGAAGGGCGAGGGCCTCGAACCGCGACAGGGTGAGGTTGAAGGGAGCGAGGGCGGCATCGATGCGCGCCACGACCAGCTGCTGGGCGCGCACGATCGAGGTGGCGGCCACCATCGCGCCGGAGGCCGGCCAGCCGTGCGCCTCCCAGTTCCGGCGCGCCTCGCCGATCGGATCCGACTCGAGTGGCATTGCGAGATGCTACGCGCCCCATATACTTTGAGATCCAAATATTGGACGACAACGGAGCGGACAGACGGTGAACGACGAGGGCGTGGATCCACGCGACGCGCGGGCCCGGTGGGAGGACGCCTACGCGGCGTCCCCGCTGCGCGATGTCCCGTTCGAGACCATGTCGGGAGTGCCCCTCGACGCGGTGTACGGCGACCCGCCGTACCCGGGCCAGTATCCGTACACGCGCGGTGTGCACGCCTCGATGTACCGCTCGCGGCTGTGGACGATGCGCATGTTCGCGGGCTTCGGCTCGGCGCATGACACCAACGCCCGCTTCAAGGAGCTGCTGGCGGCCGGCGGTACGGGGCTGTCGACCGCCTTCGACATGCCGACCCTGATGGGCATCGACTCCGACCACCCCCTCGCGCGCGGCGAGGTCGGCCGCGCCGGCGTCGCGGTGGACGCGCTCGGCGACGTCGAGGACCTCTATGCCGGGATCGACCTGGGGACGGTCTCGACCTCGCTGACGATCAACGGGCCGGCGGCCGTCGTCTTCGCCATGTACATCGCCGCCGCCGAGCGCGCCGGGGTGCCGCGCCGGCGGCTGTCGGGGACCCTGCAGAACGACATCCTCAAGGAGTACCAGGCCCAGAAGGAGTACATCTTCCCGCCGCGCCCGTCGGTGCGGCTGGTCACCGACCTGATCGCCTTCACCAGCGCCGAGATGCCGCGCTGGAATCCGGTGTCGGTGTCGGGGTACCACATCCGCGAGGCGGGAAGCACCGCGGCGCAGGAACTCGCCTTCACGCTGGCCAACGGCTTCGCCTACGTCGAGGCCGCGATGGCCGCGGGCATGGCGGTCGACGACTTCGCCCCTCGCCTGAGCTTCTTCTTCAACTGCCACATCGACCTCTTCGAGGAGATCGGGAAGCTGCGCGCCGCCCGGCGCATCTGGGCCCGCTGGATGCGCGAACGCTACGGGGCCGGCGACCCGCGCAGCCTGCTGTGCCGCTTCCACACCCAGACCGCCGGCGCCTCGCTCACCGCGCAGCAGCCGGAGGTGAACATCGCCCGCGTCGCCGTGCAGGCGCTGGCCGCCGCGCTGGCGGGTACCCAGAGCCTGCACACCGACAGCTATGACGAGGCGCTCGCGCTCCCCAGCGACGACGCGGCCCGCATCGCCCTGCGCACCCAGCAGGTCATCGCCCACGAGACCGGGGTCGCGGCGGTCGCCGACCCGCTCGGCGGCTCGCCTTATGTCGAGTGGATGACCGACGAGATGGAGCGCCGCGCCGAGGAGGTGTTCGCCCATCTGATCGAGGCCGGGGGAGGGTCGATCCTGGAGGGCGTCTACGAGGGCATCGAGAGCGGCTGGTTCACCGGGGAGATCGCCGAATCGGCCTACCGCTTCGCGCGAGAGGTCGACGCCGGGCGGCGCATCATCGTCGGCGTCAACGCCTTCACCGACGGGGGACGCCGCGACGCGATGCAGACCCTGCGCGTGGATCCCGCCGTCGAGGAGCACCAGGTGCGCCGCCTGGCCGGCCTGCGCGGCGGGCGGGACGGCGCGGCGGTCGCCGCCGCGCTCGCCGAGGTGGGGGCGGTCGCCGCCGAACCG
>JBKHVQ010000105.1:0-3668 GCA_046569985.1 Thermoleophilia bacterium
ACCCGAACGGCATCCTCAACCCGGGGCGCGCCATCTAGCACCGCCCTTCAACCGCCGGGGCGGGTAGTCTCCCCGCTCGTGCGCCGCTGGCTCCCCAACGCGATTCGTGGCATGTGCATGGGCGCGGCCGACGTGGTCCCCGGCGTCTCGGGTGGCACGATCGCCCTGGTGCTCGGCATCTACGAGCGCCTGGTGGAGACGATCCACCTGGGGGCGACCGCCGCCGGCAACCTGCTGCGCGGCAACGTGCGCGCCGCGCGGGAGCGGCTCGGCGAGATCCAGTGGGGATTCATCCTGCCGCTGTTCGCCGGGATCGCGCTGGCGGTGCTCACGCTGGCGCACGTCATCGAGATCCTGCTCGAGGACCACCCGGTGGAGGTCGGGGCTGTCTTCTTCGGCCTGGTCGCCGCGTCGGTGTGGGTGGCGATGTCCTACTTCAAGCGGCCCGACGCGCTGCTGATCCCGATCATCGTGGTGTCGGCGATCGCCACGTTCCTGCTGCTGGGGGTGCGCTCGGGCGATGTGAGCGACCCCACCCTCGTCGCCGTTTTCGCCTCGGGCGCGCTGGCAGTGTGCGCGATGATCCTGCCGGGCATCTCCGGCTCGTTCATCCTGCTGATGATCGGCATGTACGAGTACATGCTCGACGCCCTCAACGACCGCGACCTCGCCGTCGCCGGGGTGTTCATCCTCGGCGCGATCATCGGCCTCGCGCTGTTCTCGTCGGTGCTCGACTGGCTGCTGCACCGCTTCCACGACATCGTCCTCGCGGCCCTGATCGGCCTGATGATCGGTTCGCTGCGGGTGCTGTGGCCGTGGCCCGAAGGCACCGAGGAGACCGCTCTCGAGGCGCCCCCCGCGGGGGAGTGGGTGGTGCCGCTGCTGCTCGCCCTCGCGGCCGCGGCCGTCGTGGTCGCCGTGGGGATCGTCGCCCGCCGCCAGGCGGACTCGAGCGAAGGCCGTCAGGGGTAGCGGATCGTGAGCGCCATCGAGCTGTTCTGGCTGCCACTGGGCGCGGGCGGTCGGTTCGTCAAGCACAACGGGCGGGTGTTCGAGACGATCGCCGCGCGGCGGGCGCGGCGATCGCCCTGCGACCTGTACCACTCGGCGCTGCGGGTCAGCGTGCCGGAGGGGGCGTTCGTGATCGAGATGGCCCCGGTCGTGGGCGCTCCGGCCGCCGAGCGCGGCGTCGTGGCGGTGGGTCCCGTGGGGATGCGGTGGGCGGGGCGCCTGCGGCTGTTCCGCTACGAGGTGCGCCGCTGGGCCGGCGGGTTCATCCCCGATGCCGACGAGGCCGTCGACAGCCCGCGGGCCCTCACCGGCGACCCGGGCACGGCGCGGAGCGTGCTGGACCTGGTCCCGCGGGTGCCGACGCCCGTGTGGGGGCGCGACGAGTTGGGCACCGGCGACATGTGGAACTCGAACTCGTTGATCTCGTGGCTGATCGTCCGCGCGGGCATGGACATCGATGCGGTCCGCATGCCGGCCGGGGGACGCGCGCCCGGCTGGGATGCCGGCGTGGTGGTGGCGCGGCGCCAGCGGGCGTAACCGCTCCGGCCGTCAGCCGCGCGCGCCCTTTTTTGCCTTCGGCGGCTTGCGCGGTTTCTTGTCGGGGCCCTTGGCCTTGCCGCGGCTGTTGTTCCCGGGCCTGTCACCGCGGGCGCCCTCGTCGTCTTCCGTGCTCTCACGGTCATCGCCGTCGTCCCGCTCGTCGACCGGCGCGGCGGCGGGCACCGGCGCCGGGGCGACCGGGGCGGGAACGGCGGGAGCGGTGACGGTGCGCGTCGTGGCGGGCGCGGTGGCGGGACGCGCACCATCCGGGTCATCGGGGGCGTCGTCGCCGGCGATCCAGGCGGCGCCGAGGGCAAGGGTCGCCGCTCCGAGGGCCGCGGCGACCGCGTGCCGAGCGCGCACGCGCCGGCGCGGGCGGGGCAGCATCGCGGTCGAGCCCGCCGCCCCCGCTGCGGCGATCGCGCCCGGGGCTGCCGCCGCCGCGGCGATCACCGTCGGGGTGCCGTCGCCGTCCAGCAGCCGTTGGCGTGCCTCGGCGACGGTCGGCCGCGCGGCGGGGTCCTTGCGCAGCAGGTCGTCGACCAGGGCGGCCAGGGCCGGGTCGGCGGCGCGTACCTCGAGCGGGAGGACGGGCGCCGGGGCGGTGGCGTGCATCATGGCGAGGCGCAGGGCGCTGTCGGCGCGGTAGGGAGGGGCGCCGGTGAGCGCATGGTGCAGCACGGCGCCGAGGGCGTACAGGTCGGCCTCGGGGCCGACGGGACCCTCGCCGATGTGCTCGGGGGCGAGGTAGTCGGGGGTGCCGATGATCATCCCGGCCTGCGTCATCGTGGTCGCGCCGGTGGTGTCGCGCGCGATGCCGAAGTCGGAGACCCGCCAGCGGGCCCCGTCGCGCAGGATGTTCTGCGGTTTCAGGTCGCGGTGGATGAGGCCGGCGGCGTGAATCGCCGACAGGGCCGCGAGCACGTCGCCGGCCACGGCGCGCGCGTCGGCAGCCGGCAGCGGCCCCGGGCGGAGGCGGTCGGCGAGCGAGCCGCCGCCGCAGAGGTCCATCGCGAACCACGGGCCGTCCCCGTCCTCGCCGCCGGCGTGGATTCCCACGACATTCGGGTGCCGGATGCGCGCCATCGCGCGTGCCTCCCGCGCGAAGCGCGCGCGGAACGCGGCATCGCCGGCGTGCCCGGCGTCCAGCCGTTTCAGGGCGACCTGCCGCCCGGTCGCGCGATCCACGGCGCGGTGGACGACGCCCATTCCACCGCGGCCCAGTTCGGCTCCCAGGACGTAGCGGTCGGCGGCGCTCCCGGTCATGCGGGTGATCGGCTCCATGGGGAGTCGGTTACCCGCAACCGCCGGTTCGTAAGGGTGGCCTCGGCCGTCGTCGGGTGTCGCTCCCTCAACCACGGTGGCACGCCGCGCGCGCCCGGTCTGGCAGGACCGTGAGCATGGACCTGATCGTCTGCGCGCTGTTCGCGGTGGTGGTGCTGGTCGCGACGATCCTGTCCGGCATCGCCGGGGCGCTGGTGGGGCATCCTCCCCAGCGCGCCCGATGTGAATGCGATCCTCGAGGTCGTGATCGCGGTGTTGGTGGCGGCGCTTTTGATCGCGCTGCTCACCGGCGCCGACCGGCGCCGCGCCGCGCCCGGCTGACCCTCCGCCGCCACCGTCCCGTGACGACCACCGGCCGGGCCCCTTTCGGGACCCGGCCGGCCGCCGTGCCGTGCCTTTCGGTGAAGCCGGGGTCTTGGTTCAGACGCCCGGGGGCTTCGGGAAGCGGTGACGCATCGTGTACTGGTAGGGGGTGGCGAAGAGCAGGTCGCCGATGTCCTCGGCGGTGCGCTCGATCGTCTGCGTCCAGATGGTGTCCGCACCCGGGATGATCAGGTCGAAGTTGTAGCTCATCAGTCCGATGAGTTCCTTGACCGGCAGCATCGCGCCCATGTTGTCGAACGGGGTCGCCTGGAGCGCCCACGACCGGATCGCGCCGGCGGTGGCCGTGCGGATCGATTCGGGCTTCAGCTGGAAGCGGTGCTGGCCCTCGGTCTCCGGGCGGCCCATGGCTGCCGCGGTGGCCTTGGTGACCTCCGAGGGGAGGTAGGTCAGGTCCCACTTGGTGGTCGCCAGCGACGGGTCGGTGATGAGACGCAGGTTCATCCGCCCGT
>JBKHVQ010000106.1:0-1946 GCA_046569985.1 Thermoleophilia bacterium
CGCGGCTACGGCGACAGCGACAAGCCGGCGGGCGGACCGGACCACGCCGCGTACTCCAAGCGGGCGATGGCCGCCGACATGGTGGGTCTGATGGCCGCGCTCGGCTTCGACCGCTTCGATGTCGCCGGCCACGACCGCGGCGGCAGGGTGGCGCACCGGATGGCGCTCGACCACCCCGACGTCGTGCGGCGGGCGGCCGTGCTTGACATCGTGCCCACGCGCACCCTGTTCGCCACCACCGACCAGGCGTTCGCGACCGCTTACTACCACTGGTTCTTCCTCATCCAGCCCGACGGGCTGCCCGAGGCGATGATCGGCCGCGACCCCGAGTGGTTCCTGCGCGAGACCGTGCGCCGCTGGAGCGGCCGCGGCCGGCAGGTGCCCGAATGGGCGATCGCCGAGTACGTGCGCTGCTTCTCCGACCCAGCCGCCGTGCACGCCTCGTGCGAGGACTACCGTGCGGCCGCCTCGATCGACCTGGAGCACGACGCCGCCGACGGCGACCGGCGCGTCACCTGCCCGTTGCTGGTGCTGTGGGGCGAGCAGGGGGCGATGCACCGTCTCAACGATGTGCTCGCAACCTGGCGGGCACTCGCCGACGACGTGCGCGGACGGCACCTGCCGTGCGGGCACTTCCTCCCCGAGGAATGCCCCGAGGAGACCGCCGCGGAGTTGGTCGCCTTCTTCGGCGACTGACGACCCGCGTCGGGCTCAGGGCAGGGGGGGCGGGGCCGCTCCCCCGTCGGGCGCGGCGGGCACCGGCTCGGGTTCGGGCTCGGCGACCGGCTCCGGGGCGGGATCGCTGAACTGCTCCTCCTCCGGCGCCCCGTCGCTGCCGCCCTCGGTGGGGGCGGTGTCCTCGGTCTCGGGCGCCACGTCGGGACCCACCTTGATGTAGGCGTCCTGCGCCTGGTAGGTCCAGCGGTAGTTCTCGTCGCTGCGCTTGCGCTTTCCCTCCCACACCACGCGCGTGTACTCCACCGTGAAGCCCGATGAGCCCGTGTACTGCTCCACCTCGCGCTCCCCGGGCTCGAGCGAGGAGTCGACCACCTCGATCTCCTCGGGCTCGGTGTAGTCGTACGGCTCGCCGGTGGACGTCTCGACGCGGCGGCCGAACGAGGTGGAGAAGAGGCGGATGGTGATGTCATTCGACCCCGCGACCGCGGAGATCAGCAGCGAGGCGTCCCAGTCGTTGACGAAGATCAGGTCGGGGCCGCCCATCGAGATCGTGGCCTCCCGCCCGGCGGGATAGCGCGAGATGTAGAACGAGTGCGGCTGGTGCGCCTCGATCTTCAGCCCCGCGAAGAAGGCGGCGTTGAACAGGGTGGTCGCGACCTGCGACACGCCCCCGCCGACACCGTCCTCGAGCAGGCCGCCGGAGATCTGCGGGGCCTCCACGTACCCGCGATCGAGCGTCCGCGGGCCGAGCGCGTCGTTCAGCGAGAACCGCCGCCCCGGGGGGATGATCATGCCGTCCAGGGTCCGCGCCGCGCGCTCGATGTTCTCCACCCGCGGCTCGCAGCAGTTGTACGGAGTCGAGAAGGAGCCGACCTGCTCCTTGATGCCGAGCCCCGAGAGCTCCTCGGTGAGCACCTCGGGCTTGGTGATCTCGAACCGCGCCCGAACCGCGCGTGTCTCGCCGGGTCGCGCGATACCGCGGGCGATGGCGCCCATGTTCAGGCTGCGGCCCTCCGCCGACGGGATCAGCCGCACCGTGTCGCCGTTCACCCGGAACGCCGCGTCGCGCGGCGGCACCTCGCGCGCCTCGAAGGCGGGGCCGATGTCGGCGTAGATCGTCTCCTCGTCGACCAGCACCGCGATCTCCGGCGGACGCGATTCGAAGCTCAGCGCCTCGCGCAGCACGCCGGGCTGGATCGTGACCGCGCGCCCCTGGAAGGTCACGTCCACCGGCGCCGAGATGATGTTCAGCGCCCGCTGCCGCGCCG
>JBKHVQ010000107.1:0-4563 GCA_046569985.1 Thermoleophilia bacterium
CGCGGGCGCGACGCCCCTGGGCCTGGCGCACGACGGCGACGCGCACCAGAGCGGCGCGGTTCACCCGGAAACCGATCAACACCCGCGGCACCGCCCCGCGACGCGGCAGCAGCACCCGCTTCGGCGCCACCCTGAACCCGGTCAGGGTGGGCGCGGGCTGCGCCGGGGCGGCGGGAGCGGGCGACGCCGGAGGCGCACCGGGCGGGGCGGGCAGGGACGCGCCCTGGATGACGGGGTCCGACGCGCTGTCGAACTCCCACGCCGCGTAGGCCGCTCCCGACGTGCCGACGGCGATCTTCGGAAGCGACGCCGACGGAGCCCGGGCGGACAGCAGGTCCGGGCCGGCGAGGACGTCGCCGGCGCTCAGGTCGAAGCCCTCGATGCGCGCGCCGGTCGGCTCCTGGACGCCGATCAGCGCCAGGGCGCCGCCGGACGGCGTCGTGGCGAGCGCCTGCTGCGCGATGGCGTTCCCGCCCGTCGGCAGCGCGTGGACGATGCCGAGCGTGCCGTCGGGCGCGATGCGCCTCATCTGCATCCTGCCGGGCTGCAGCGGCAGGTCGCGGGTCCACAGCACATGCGCGGTGCCGTCACGGCCGACCGACACGATCGGGTTGCGCACGTCATCGGCGGCGAACGACAGGTCGCGCGGTTGTCCGAGGCCGCCGTCGGCGAAGAAGCGGCGGGTGACGATGCGGTTCGAGCCCGACGAGAAGTCGCGGTACGCGAGCGTCGCGGTGCCGTCGCCGGCCACGCCGACCTGCGGCTCGACCGCCGACGACGCGAGGGTCTTGGCCGCGACCGCGATACCACCGGACGGGGTCAGGCGCGCGCCGCGTGTCTCGAAGCCCGTGGTGGTCCACACGACGACGGCGCCCTGCGCGCCGATCGCGGCGCGCCTGTTCTCGAAGGTGAGGCCGGGCGCGTCCGGCTCGAGCACCTGCACGTCGCCCAAGGCGCCGCTCGGCGCGATGCGCCGGGCGAGGATGGCCCGGTCGGATGTGCGCTGCCAGGCGACCACGGCGCTGCCGTCGCCCGCGACGGCAAAGGTGGGCGTCGACGCATCCTCGGCCTCGGGCGTGATCGCCCTCGGCAGGCCGACCTGACCGGTGGGGCTGACGCGCACCGACTCGACGGGGTCGAGGCCCGAGCCGCGTTGGCGGTCCCACACCACGGTGGCGGTGCCGTCGTCCGCGATGCCGGCGCGCACACCGGAGATGAAGTCACCGGGGAACAGCACCACGGGCGAGCCGGACGGTGCGCCGTCGGGCGCGACGCGCTCGACGCGCAGGCCGCCGCCGGTGGAGCCCGGGCGCACCCACGCCACCACCGCGGTGCCGTCCGGGGCGACGGCGACGGCGGCCTCACGGCCGGTCTCCCCGGCGGGCGTGAGCGTCTGGGCGGCGCGCCACGGCGCGGCCGAAGCCGATGCCGCGACGAGGGCGGTGGTGGTCGCGGCGATGGCGACAGAAAGCAGGGCGCGCATTCGGGGCACTCGGGACCATCCTCGTCGGGCCGGCAGCGCCGGGGCAAAGGGCCGGCGCAGTCTCACACGACGGGCCTCGCGTGGCCAGAGCGGTATCGTCGTCGTGAGGAGGCTCACGCGATGGGTGGCGCGCTGTACACGGATCGACGCGATGCCGGGAGGGCTCTCGCCGGGCGCCTCGGCGCGCACGCGCCGGACGGGGCGGTGGTCGTCCTCGCCCTTCCCCGCGGGGGGGTCCCGGTGGCATGGGAGGTGGCGCGCACCCTCGGGGCGCCGCTGGACATCATGCCGGTGCGCAAGCTCGGGGTGCCGGGGTTCGAGGAGCTGGCGATGGGCGCCATCGCCGGGACGGACACGATGGTCCTCAACGACGACGTCACCGGCGAGATGAGGCTGCCGGCGGAGGAGATCGATCGGGTCGCCGCGCGCGAGTGGGCCGAGCTGCGACGCAGGGAGCGCGTCTACCGCGGCGACCGCCCCCCGGCCGACCTCGCCGGCGCCACCGCGATCCTGGTGGATGATGGCCTGGCGACCGGGGTGACGATGCGTGCCGCCGCGATCGCGGCGCGGGCCGCCGGCGCGGCGCGGGTGGTGGTGGCGGTGCCCGTCGCCCCCGCCGGTACCGAGGCGATGCTGCGCCGGGAGGCCGACGAGGTCGTCTGCGCGGCGACCCCGTGGCCGTTCCAGGCCGTCGGCCAGTGGTACGACGACTTCAGCGCCACCACCGACGACGAGGTGCGCGCTCTGCTCGGCTCACCGCCGGTCGCCGGGGCGCCCGGGGCGTGACCCGTCAGCGGCTGCCGTACTGCTCCTCGTAGTAGGCGCGGTACTCGCCGCTCTTGATCGGCTCCCACCATTCGCGCCGCTCGGTGTACCAGGCGACGGTCTCCTCGATGGCCCGGTCGAACTCGCGACGCGGTTCCCAGCCCAGGCCGCGCAGCTTCTCGGTGGCGAGGGCGTAGCGCCGGTCATGGCCGGGCCGGTCGGCGACGTGGCGGATCAGGCGCGCGTCGCGGCCGGTCAGCTCCAGGATGCGGTTGGTGATGTCGATGTTGGCGATCTCGTTGCCGCCGCCGACGTTGTAGACCTCTCCCGCGACGCCCCGCTCCATCGCGGTCCAGATGCCCTCGCAGTGGTCATCGACATAGATCCAGTCGCGGATCTGCATGCCGTCGCCGTAGACCGGCAGCTCGTGGCCGTCGAGGGCGTTGGTGACGAACAGCGGGATGAGCTTCTCGGGGTACTGACGCGGGCCGTAGGTGTTCGAGCCGCGGGTGATGAGGGCGTCGATGCCGAACGTGCGGTGCCAGGCCAGCACCTGCAGGTCGCCGCCGGCCTTGCTGGCCGAGTACGGGCTCGAGGGGGAGATCGGGTCGGTCTCGCGGAACGCGCCGGTCTGGATGGAGCCGTACACCTCGTCGGTGGACACCTGCACGAAGCGCCGCACGCCCGCGGTGCGGGCGGCATCGAGCAGCACGGCGGTGCCGACGACATCGGTCTGGATGAAGTCGCCGGGGCTGAGGATGGAGCGGTCGACGTGGCTCTCGGCGGCGAAGTTCACGACCACCTCGACGCCGAGCATCGCGCGGGCGACCGCGTCGGCGTCGGCGATGTCGGCATGCACGAACGAGTAGGCGGGGTGGTCGGCGACATCGGCGACGTTCGCGGGGTTGCCGGCGTAGGTGAGCTTGTCCAGGTTCACCACCTCCGCGCCGCGGCCGATGGCCAGCCGCACGAAGGCCGAGCCGATGAAGCCGCAGCCGCCGGTGACGAGGATCCTCACGCGCGCTCCTTTGTCGTGGCGCTCATCGATGCCAGGTAGTCCCGCAGCGCCTCGCGCCAGTGTCGCAGGCGCGGCGCGCCGGCCCGGGTGACGGCCAGCGGCGAGTGGGCGGGCCGCGGGGCGGGGCGGGCGAACTGCGCGGTGGTGACCGGGACGACGCGGCAGCCGAGACCGGCCTCCTCGAAGATCGCCTCGGCGAAGCCGGCCCAGGTGACCGAACCGCCCCCGGCCGTGTGGTAGACGCCCGGGGGGCAGCCGACCAGGTACTCGAGGGCGGGGGCGAGGTCGCGGGTCCAGGTGGGGCAGCCCTCCTGGTCGGCCACCACGGTGACCTCGTCGCGCTCGGCCGCCAGGCCGAGCATCGTGTCGACGAAGTTGCGCCCCGCCGACCCGTACAGCCACGCGGTGCGCGCCACGCGCACGCCGGCCGGATGCGCGGCCATGGCCCGCCGTTCCCCCTCCAGCTTGGAGCGCCCGTAGGCGCCCAGCGGCGAGGTCGGGTCGTCCTCGGTGTACGCGCTCCCCTTGCGCCCGTCGAACACGTAGTCGGTGGAGGGCAGGATCATGGCGGCCCCCGCTTCGGCGGCGGCGACCGCCACGTTCTCGGACCCGGTGGCGTTGACCGCCGTCGCCGCGTCCTCGGCCTCCTCGGCCGCGTCGACGTTCGTCCAGGCTGCCAGGTGGAAGATCGCCTCGGGGCGCACCCGCGTCACGCACGCCCTCACCGCGGCGAGGTCCGTGACGTCGACGTCGAGGTCGACGCCGGTCACCTCATGACGCGCGCGGAGGTGGGCGACCACGTCGTGGCCGAGCATCCCCGCGGCACCCGTCACCAGCACCCTCATCGCGCCACCGTCGCGCTCAGATCAGGCCGACCGACGACGAGTCGCCGATCATGAAACGGTAGGCGCGCGGCTTCGCGTCGCTGCGCGCGATCACCACGTCGCGGCCGATCAGGCTGCTCTCGACGCGCGCGTCGAGGTCCTCGACGCGGCTGTTGCGCAGCAGGATGCTGTGCTCGACCTCCGCGCGCCGCACGACCACGCCCTCGGAGATGGCCGTGTACGGGCCGATGTAGGCGTTCTCGATCACCGCCCCCGCGCCGATGACCGCGGGGCCGCGCACCGAGGAGTTGACCAGTCGCGCGCCCGGTTCCACGACGACGCGCCCCTCCACCGTGGTGTCGATCAGCTCGCCCTCGATGCGGGGGAGGACGACATCGAGGATGAGCCGGTTGGCCTCGAGCATGTCGTCGATGCGGCCCGTGTCCTTCCACCAACCGGTCACCTCGTGGGGC
>JBKHVQ010000108.1:0-1943 GCA_046569985.1 Thermoleophilia bacterium
CCAGCCCTGCTGGAGCAGCTCGAACGCTTCGCGGGGGGAGATGCGGTTCATGATTCGTCCTCGGGGTGAGTGTCGGGTGGGGTGGCGGATACGTCGTCAAGGGTCGCGTGGGCGACGAGCCGGTCGAAGGGGACGTCGAGCACCTTCGCCGCCGCGGCCTCGGCGCTCACGAGGTGTCGCGCGAGTTCGGCCAGCGCGGGCTCCGGGGCGTCCACCGTGTAGGTGCCCCGGGTGGCGCGGTGGACGTCGTTCAAGGTGAGCTGGTCGAGCGGCCGCGCCGGAAGCCAGCCTCCCCCCGCGACCTCCCGCACGAGCCCCGCCGACGCGAGCGTGGTCAGCGCCGGCCGCACCACGGCCTCCGTGGTGGCGGTCTTCACCGCGATGTCCCGGATTCGGGGCGGGGGGTGGCCCAGGTGAAACGCGCGGGCGATGGCGAGCATGACCCGCGCGTGGACGAGCTCGCGCCCGGCCGGCGTCTTCGCCGCGGACTCGTCGAGCCCCTCTCCCATCGACTGCGCGGCCCAGGCGAGGCGCGCTCCGAAGAGCAGGATGATCCAGGAGAGATAGACCCACACCAGGAAGATCGGGATGGCCGAGAGCGAGCCATAGATCGCGTTCTGGCGCACCGACTGGGCGCTCACGGCGGTGTAGACGAGCTTGGCGATTTCCCACCCGGTGCCGGCGACCAGCGCGCCCAGCACGGCCGCGCGCCGCTTCACGTAGGTCGCCGGGACGATGACGTAGAGCAGGGTGAACGCCGTCCACGTGACCACGAAGGGGGCGAGGAACAGGAGCACGCGCCGGGCCGGCCCCATCCATTCGAGGGCGGCCGTCGACTGCACGAGCGCGCTCGCCACGATGGAGAGCGCGAGCAGGATGGGGCCCAGCGTGAGCAGGCACCAGTAGATGCCGAAGCGCAGCGCCAGCGACCGCTGCCGCGGCGCGTGGAAGGTGTGGTTGAACGCCTGCTCGACGTTCGCCATCAGCGACACCGCGCTCACGACGAGAAACACGAAGCCCACGCCGCCGATCGCCGTGCCGGAGGCGTTGTGGATGAGCCTCGAGATCTGGGGCGCGATGTTCTCGCGGGCGCCGACGGCGAGGTTCTCGAGGATGAACCGCTCGAGGTCGTGCTGGAGCTCGGAGCGTCCGACCACCGCCTGGAAGATCGAGAACACCACCGCGAGCAGCGGGATGATCGAGAGCACCGTCAGGTACGTGAGGGCCGCCGCACGCAGGGTGATCGGATCGGAGCGCAGCGCGGTGGCCACCGTCATCGCCGCGCGGACCGAACGGCCGACCGCCGGCACCCGGAGCGCGCGGTCACGCCACTGCCGGCCCCGCCCGACGGCGCCGTGCCAGAGGCCGGTCTTTTCGCGTGTCGCGTCCATTCACGCGGGACGATAGCGCAGCCGTCCGGCGTGCTGCGTCGTTCTTCGTGCCCGGCTGGCCAGGAGCGTCCCGGCACCCCTTGTGCCTCGGGGGCCTGCTCACCTGCGGGTGGGCCGGCGTCCCCTCGGCGTGTTGCGAGGATCATCCGCCGGGTTCACGTACGTGATCCCCCACGGACCCGTGCCGTGCAGTTGCACCGTGGTCTCGCCGCTGGTCAACACGTAGTGCTGGTGGCCGGCGGGCATCGAGAAATACCCGTCCTCGCCCAACTCAGTGGTCTTCGACGCGTCGAACGTTCGTCCCATGCCGACCTTCAGGTTTCCCGAAACGATCGTCACGTGCTCGTCGGCGGGATGCGTGTGCGGCGGGATCCGGTAGTTCGCGGGCAGCTTCAGGCGCACCGTGAACGGGCCCGCCTGCGCAGGGTCGCCATCCAGGACGGCCATCTGCGCCCCGGGAGGCAGGGCAGGCGGGCCGGCGCTCCATTCGAGATCGCTCTGCGGCATCACCACGGGCTGCGAGGCGGGCGCGCCCGCGCCGCCCTGCGCGAG
>JBKHVQ010000109.1:0-4026 GCA_046569985.1 Thermoleophilia bacterium
TCGGTGATGCGCAGGAACCACTGGGTGAGCTGGCGCAGCTCGACCTCTGTGCCGCAGCGCTCGCAGCGCCCCTCCTGGACCTGCTCGTTGGCGAGCGCGGTCTGGTCGGTGGGGCACCAGTTGACGGCCGCCTCGCGGCGCTCGGCGAGGCCACGCTCCAGGAAGCGCAGGAAGATCCACTGCGTCCAGCGGTAGTACTCGGGCTCGCAGATGGCCAGCTCGGTGTGCCAGTCCAGCGCGAAGCCGAGTCGGCGCATCTGCTCGCGGATGCGGGCGATGTTGCGCGCGGTCACGACGGCCGGGGGCTCGCCGGTGCGGATGGCCGCGTTCTCCGCCGGCAGGCCGAAGGCGTCGTAGCCCATGGGGTGGAACACCGCGCTGCCCGACCGGCGCCGGTGATGCGCGATCACGTCGCCCATCGTGTAGTTCTTGACGTGCCCCATGTGGATCTCGCCCGAGGGGTACGGCAGCATCTCGAGCACGTAGGACGTCGGCCCGGCGGGGGCCACGGGGTCGACCCCGTCGCGCGATACGGGCTCGGCGCGGAACGCATCCTCCGCGTCCCAGACGCCCTGCCATTTGGACTCGATGGGCCCGGCGTCGTAGCGTTCGGGCAGGATGCGCTCAGGCGTGCTCAAGGGCGCGAAGTATCTCACACGGACCCGGCACACGACGGAGTTCCCGCATGACCACCACGCGCCCCCCCGTGACGTTCCGGGCGGCAGATGTCGACAGCGACTTCGCGGGCATCATCGCCCTCTACCACGCGCACAACTGGACGCACGCGCGCGACCCCGGCCGCCTGCGCACGGCCATCCGCGCCTCGTCGTACAAGGTGGTGGCCATGGAGGGCACGCGCGTCGTCGGCTTCGCCCGCGCGATGTCCGACGAGGCGTTCGCGGTCTACATCGCCGACATCCTGGTCGCCCCCGACCGCCAGCGTCAGGGCATCGGCCGCCGCCTCACCGAGAGCATCCTCGACCACTACCCGATGCACACCTTCCACCATCAGGTGCTCGTCGCCGAGCGCGGCGCCGAGGGCTTCTACCGGCGTCTCGGGTTGATCCCGGTCTCCGCGTACGGCCTGACGGCCTTCATCCGCTCGCACTGACCCCGCGGGCGGGGCTCGCGCGGCACGCGCGGCGCGTCCGCGCTGCTGAGGCCGCCGCCATCTCACTAAGATAGGCCGCCGTCCGCCCGCCGTCGCCGGCGCGCGGTGCCACGCCGAGACCACGCAACGAGGACGGGTACGCACAGACATGGACGACGCAGCCCCGATTTACGTCACGGGCCATCGCAACCCCGACACCGACTCCATCGCGGCGGCGGTCGGGTTCGCCGAGCTGAAGGCGCGCCTGAACCCCGAGGCGGACTACGTGCCGGTGCGGCTGGGCGAGGTCAACGCCCAATCGGCGTGGGTGCTGGAGCAGGCCGGCGCCGAGGCCCCCGAGCTGCTCGACCACATCATGGTGCGCACGCGTGATGTGATGGACGCGGACTTCCCCACCGCATCGCACACGACCCCCCTGCGCGAGGTCGGCCTGGCGATGAACAAGGCCGGCGCCGAGCTGATGCCGATCGTCGACGACGACGGGCGCCTGTGCGGCGTGGTGACCGAGCGCGACCTCGCCCGCCGGTACCTGCGCGAATCGAGCGAGCCGTCGAGCTTCGCCGAGCGGCCCGCCTCGGTCGACTCGATCCTGCAGCTCATCGGCGGCGAGCTGCTGGTCGCGCCGACCCGCCGCCTCGACGGGCGCCTGTGGGCCGTGACCACCGAGGTCGACAGCATGGGCGGCCAGATGGGGCCGGATGACATCGCGATCATCGGCAACCGCCCCGACGCCCAGCTGCGCGCCGTGGAGATCGGCGTGGCGCTGCTGGTGTCGACCTACGCCCCGCCGGCGCCCGAGGTGATCGAGAGGGCGACCGCAAACGGCGTCGGCGTGATCGTCTCGCCGCTCGACTCCTACACCACCGGCCGCATGATCGCGCTGTCGGTCCACGCCGGCGACGTGATGAGCAGCGAGGACGTCCTCACCACCGATCCCGACGACCTGGCCTCCGACATCGCCGAGCGCATCAAGGACGTCCACTACTCGGCCGCGATCGTGGTCGACGCGGAGCACCGCCCCATCGGCATGGTCACGCCCGCCAACCTGGTGAGCCCCACCCCGCGCCGGGTCATCCTCGTCGACCACGCCGAGACCGCCCAGAGCGTGCCCGGCATCGAGCAGGCGCACATCGTGGAGATCCTCGACCACCACCACATCGGCTCCATCGAGACGCGTTTCCCGGTGGCGGCGACCTTCGACCCGATCGGCAGCACCGCGTCGCTCGTGACCGAGCGCTTCCGCGCCGCGGGTCTCGAACCTCAGCGCCCGACCGCCGTCCTGCTGCTGTCGGCGGTGCTGTCGGACACCGTCATCCTCAGCTCCCCCACCACCACCCCCCGCGACCACGAGGTGGTGGCCTACCTTGAGGAACTGCTCGGACTGGACGCCCGCGAGTTCGGCACCGCCATGTTCACGGCGTCCTCGAATGTCGCCGACGTGCCGGCCGCCGACATCATCAACCGGGACGCCAAGGAGTATCAGGTGAAGGCGGGGACGATCTGCATCGCGCAGATCGAGACCGTCGGCCCCGCGCTCGCGTCGCGTCGTGGCGAATTGCTGGCGGCGCTCGACCAGCAGCGCGCCGCGAACGGCTACGAGATCTTCGCGTTGATGCTCACCGACATCGTCGCGAAGGGCACCGAGCTGCTGGTGTCCGG
Organism: Thermoleophilia bacterium; assembly: GCA_046569985.1. Classification (GTDB taxonomy): domain Bacteria; phylum Actinomycetota; class Thermoleophilia; order Miltoncostaeales; family Miltoncostaeaceae; genus JAVJSF01. The sequence goes on from JBKHVQ010000109.1 coordinate 2,771, forward strand.
CGAGTCGGCTCCCTTGGAGCGCGTCTTCGGGGTCCAGGCCGTGGACCGGGCCCTCGACCTGCCCGGCGTCATGAGCCGCAAGAAGCAGGTCGCCCCCCAGGTCCTCGAAGCGATGTAGGCGGGCAGCACCACCGGGGCGCTTCTCCTCCGGGCGCGCTACCTTCGATGGCTTATGCCCGGTCACACGACATCGCACGGCACCGACGCCGGCGCCCTCCGCGAGCGGGCGCGCCTGTGGCGCGGGCAGCTCCTGTTCGCCACGGCCCAGGCCGCGGGCACGATCGGCGTCGTGTGGCTGTCGGCGACCCGCGGCGGCGGCCCGGCGGCCGCCGCCCTGATCGTGGCCGCGGGTCTGGCGCCGCTCGCGGTCGGGACGGCGCCGGCCGCGCTGCTGGTGGCACACGTCTCGCGGCGCGTGCTGCTGCGGGTGGCGCAACTGTCGGCCGCCGTCGCTCTCGGCGCGGTCATCGTCACACCCGGCGGGACGAACCCGCTGGCGATGGCGGGCGCCCTCGCGCTCGTCGGCGCGGCACGCGCCGTGTTCGACGCGACGGCAGCCGACGTGCTGCAGCAACTGGTGGCGCCCGACCGCACCCATGACGCGATGGGCGACCTGACCCGCCGCTTCGCGGTCGGGCAGGCGTCGGGTCTCGCGGTCGCGCTCGCGGCGGGGCTCATCGCCGGCCCGGCGGCGGCGGTGCTCGTCGCCGCCGGGGCGGCGGCGGCCGGGGCCCTGCTCGCCGCCGGGCACGGGTCCCGCATCGACCTGCGCCCGGATGGCGCGGTCCCGCTGCATCGTGCGATACGGGCCGGGGCGGTCCTCGCCGCCCGCGATCGCGGCCTGCGCCGGACGGTCGCCGGTGGGGCGGTCAGCGTCGCGATCGGGGCCGCGCTGTCGGCGATGCTGGTGCTGTGGCTGCGCGACGGTGTCGGCCTGCGCGGGAGCCTGGTCCCGGCGCTGGCCCTCGGGCTGCTTGCGGTGCGCCTCGCCCGGCCCCTGCTGGTGCGCGCGGCGTCGCGCGTGGGCTCGCGAGGCCTCGTCGCGGTGGCGCTGACCTTTCAGGCGGCGGCCGCGCTCACGGCGGACGCGGCGGGGGGCGCGACGGCGGCGGCCGCGGCGTTCGCCCTCAGCATCGCGTCCGGCGCGTTCCTCGCCACCCTCATCACGCGCGCCCACCGAGGGGCGGCCCCGTCGGCGTTCGCCCCCGGGATCGCGGTTGTGTGCGGCGCGGCATGGGCGCTGGCGGCCGCGGCCG
>JBKHVQ010000110.1:0-3983 GCA_046569985.1 Thermoleophilia bacterium
AGGCCGGGCGGTTCCGCGAAGGCCCGCGGGCCGCCCACCCGCTCGGCGGCGATCGCGTATACCGCGTCCGAGAGGCTGACGAGGGGGTGCTGCGGGGGAAGGTCCGCCATCATCGGAGGCGCCTGCCCTCACACCCGGGCCAGAAGCGACATCGACTCGCGCAGTTCGCTCAGCACCGACGAGTACGGGTGCATCACGAGCCCCTCGCGAAGCACCGCGTCGGCGTCGGCGAACCGCCCCTGCCCGGCGAACAGGCCCGCCAGGTCCAGGTAGCGCGAGATGTTCTGGTCGTCGCGCTCGCGCGCCTCCACCAGGAACGCCTCCGCGTCCTCGGGCATGCCGCGCTCCTGGCAGATGCGGCCGAGATCGCCGAAGGCGTCCGGGCTCGGGTCGCCCGCCTCGACGGCCGCGATCAGGCGCTCCGCGGCAGGCTCCACGAAGCCCTCCTTGAACAGCAGGCGCCCGAGGCGCTCATCGACGTCGGCCGCCGAGGGAGCCACCTCGTACAGCAGCGGGACCGTGAGGTTGAACGAGTCGAGCCGGTCCAGTGCGAGCAGGCTGCCCGCGAGTGAGAAGAGCACGTTCAGCACCGCGGGACGGTCCTCGTCGGCGATCGGCTCGTCCGTGGCGCAGACCCCGCCGTGGGCGGCGATCGCCAGGCGGTACGCGGTCGGCACGGTCGTGTCGTCACTGATCTGCTCCAGGTCCCCGACGGCCTCCAGCGCGGCCACGAGGTCGTCGTCGAGCATCTCGACGACGACGCTCGACGCCACCGCGCGCTGATGGAACGCGCCGTCCGGTGACACGGCCGACAACTCGGCGCGGGCCTGGGCCAGGTCGCGCAGACGCAGGGCGGCCTCCGCCAGTTGCAGGCGCACCGCGCCCTCGTCGGCGCCGCACGCACGCGCCTCGTGCAAGGCGGTGCGCGCCTCCTCCGGGTAGCCCCGCTCGAGCAGGGCCTCCGCGATCAGGCACAGCGCGTCGCCACGGCGGCGCTCCGAAACGAGGGACGACATGTACTCGCGCACGACATCGGGCGGATCGGAGTCGAGCAGAAGCCGGGTCAGCGCCATGACCGGAGCCGGGAAGAATCCGTCGGCCGCCTCGATCGAGCGCTTGAAGCAGCGCGCCGCCTCCCCCTTGTCGCCCATGAGCTGGTGCAGCATGCCCAGCCCGCTCAGGGCGTAGAACGAGCCCATCCCGGTCTGGGTGAGGTAGCGGTCACCGCCGTGCTCGCCGATCTCGATCGCCCGCTTGAAGCTGCGGGCGGCCGCGCAGTACTCGCGGCGCTCGACGAAGATGCGGCCCTCCAGGTGGTGCAGGTCGGCGAAGTCCGGGTAGGCCTGCAGGCCGTCGGCAAGCACCTCGAGGGCCTCGTCGTTGCGCCCGGTCATGAACAGTGACGCGACGATGTTGCGCACGAGCAGCGAGGCGTAGTACACGGCCAGGGAGTCGAGGTTCTCGAACGAGCGCGAGAAGTACTCGAGGGCCTCCTCGTGGCGCCCGACGCGCTGGTACTCGACACCGGTGTTGAAGAGCGTGAAGGGGTCGTTCGGCTTGCGCCGCACCTCCTCCATCACGATCGCCATGTTGCGGTCGCTCTTCTTCTTGGCCCGGTTCGTCGGCTCCAGGTAGCCGTAGTGGTGGATCTCGACGCCCGCGAAGCGCATCTCGCCGAAGCCGCCGTGGGCCACCTTGCCCATCACCTGCTCGTGCAGCGCGCCCTCGTAGCGATACTCGGGCCGGTTGCGGAACAGGCGGAAGGCCGACATGACGACCGAGTCGATGCCGCGCTCCTCACCGATGAAGTTCACCTCGCGCAGCGACCAGCCCTCGACGCCCTCCTCCCGGACGAGATCACGCAGCGCGTGGGCGCCGACGACCTCCTCGTCGGCGTCGAGCACCAGGATCCAGTCGCCCGAGGCCGCGTCGATGGCCGTGTTGCGCGGGGCGGCGAAGTCGCCCCTCCACTCCTCGTGGAGCACCGTCGCCCCGAAGCGCTCGGCGATCTCCACCGAGCGGTCCACCGAGCCGGTGTCGACGATGATCACCTCGTCGACGGCGCCCGTCACGCTGGTGAGGCAGCGCGCCAGGTGCTCCTCCTCGTCGCGCATGATCATGCACAGGGAGATGCGCTGATCGTGCTCGCTGGGGACGGTTGTCAGACCCATCGGTGACTCCTTGGCAGTGGAACGCGCCGGAGGGCCGGCAGGGTGGGTATCGGCCGCGGGGACCGCCGATTGAGCGGCACGCCCGGGCCGCCGCCGGTCAGGCGGCGTGGGCGGACGGCGCCCAGCGGGCCAGGTCGATGCGGTCGCGGGCCGGGTCGAACGGGCGACCGACCGCCTCCTTCAGTTCGCGGTCGGTCGCCAGAGAGATGTCCCACTTGGCCTGGAAGCGGCGCCCGTTCTCCTCGAGGAGCTCCCGGTACTCCTCGGGCAGGGTTGCGAACGTGCGGTGCCCGAAGTGGTGGATGTAGCTGTCATCGCAGATCCACAGGGCGTAGCCGGCGAGGCGGGTGCGCAGGCTGTAGTCGTCGTCCTCGAAGTTCCCCAGCCGGAAGACCGGGTCGAAGCCGCCGACGGTCTCGATCACCTCGCGCCGGAAGGTCATGCAGAGGCCGGTGACGCGTGCGGCGACGCGTCCGGCGCCGGCGAGCGCGGTGTTGCGCTCGGCGCCGAACGCGTCGAGTTCCGCGGATGGTGCGCCCCCGTAGCCCACCGGCCCGAGGATCTGCAGGCCGCCGACATGGTTGGAGCGTGGGACGGCGACCCCGATCGACGGGTCGCGTTCCAGCGCGGCGTTCATCGCCGTGAACCAGCCGGCGGTGACGATGGTGTCGTTGTTGAGCACCATCACGCGACGGCCCTCGGCCACGGCGAGGCCCTGGTTGCAGGCCATGCCGAAGCCCTGGTTGCGGGGGTTGCGGATCAGCGCGCCCTCGCCGTCATGGATGCCGGCGAAGTAGTCGCCCGTGCCGTCGGTCGACCCGTTGTCGACGAGGATCACCTCGTGCGGCTCGGGGGTGTGCCGGGCGATGCTCTCCAGGCACATGGCGGTGTACTCCACGCCGTTGAAGCAGGGGATCACGATCGAAAGTTCGAGGCTCATGGATCCCCCATCGGCATCCGCGGCCACCGCCTGAGGGGAGCGCCGCGCACTCGGTGGGCCTATGAGCGCGGCCCGCACATGGCGGGCCGCGGGTGATTCGGGTTGGAGGGTGGTCGGGGTCAGCGCAGGAGCGAGAGGACGCTCTGGGGGGCCGAGTTGGCCTGGGAGAGCATCGCCATGCCCGACTGCTGCAGGATCTGGTTCTTGGTGAAGCTGATCATCTCGGCGGCCATGTCGGCGTCACGGATCCGGGACTCTGCGGCCTGCAGGTTCTCGGAGGTCACACCCAGCCGGTTGATCGTCTGCTCCAGGCGGTTCTGGATGGCACCCAGGTTCGCGCGCTGAGTGGTGATCGCGCCGATGGCGACATCCAGCGAGGCGATCGCCGCGCTGGCCGCCGTCGCGAACGAGACGCTCAGGCCCTGGATGGTCAGGGCGGTGGTGTCCACCGTGCCGATGGTGAACGCGATCGCCTGGCCACCGTTTGCACCCACCTGCAGGGTGACCGCGCTGGCGGCCGTGGCCACCGAGCCGGCGAGGATCTTGATGCCGTTGAACTCGGTGTTCGAGCCGGTGGTGTTGATCTCGCTGAGGATCTGCTGCACCTCGGCGTTCAGGTTCGAACGCTGCGAGTCGGTGAGCGTGCCGTTGGAGGCCTGCACGGCCAGGTCACGCACCCGCTGGAGCATGTCGCCCACGTTGCCCAGGGCACCGTCGGCCACCTGCACCATCGACACACCGTCCTGCGCGTTGCGCGAGGCGACATTCATGCCCCGGATCTGCGAGCGCATGACCTCCGAGACCGCGAGTCCCGCCGCATCGTCGGCGGCGCGGTTGATGCGCAGGCCGCTGGAGAGGCGCTCCATCGACTT
>JBKHVQ010000111.1:0-1677 GCA_046569985.1 Thermoleophilia bacterium
GCCTCGATGCGGTGCAGCGTCGGAGCCCGCTGGATGATCCCGCCGAGGGCGCCGGTGTGGTCGTAGACGAAGCCGGCCTTCGCCTCGAGGGCCGCGATGTCGAACGCGGCGGCGCCCTTCAGGCCCACCTCCTCGCAGGGGGTGAAGAGCAACTCGATGCCGGCGTGCGGAGTGCCCTGCTCCAGCACGCGGCCCACCGCGACCAGCAGCACCGCGACGGCCGCCTTGTTGTCGGCCCCCAGGATCACCGGATGGATGTTGGTGAGATGCCCGTCCACCAGGTCCACTTCGATCGGCCCGGTCACCGGGACGGTGTCAAGGTGCGCGGCGAACATGATCGGCGTGCCGCTCGTGCCCGGTGTCGCCGGGAAGTGCGCGAGGATGTTGCCGCACCCGGCCCCGAGGGTTGTCGCCGCATCGTCCTCGCTCACCTGGGCGCCCATCTCGTGGAGCTGATGCCGCACGAACTCGGCGACCGCGGACTCCTGGTGCGATGGCGACGGGATCTCGCACAGCCGCGCCATCAGGTGCGCGACGGGCCCGAGGGCCTCGACCGCCGGGGTCACGACGCCCGCCCGCTCACGCCCCGGTGACCACCTGTTCGCCGACCGGCTCCTCCGGAGCGACGGCCCCCGCCCGGCGCGCGACCGCGCCGACGAACTCGCGGAACAGCGGCTGCGGCCGGGTGGGGCGGCTCTTGAACTCGGGGTGGAACTGGGATGCGCAGAACCACGGGTGGTCGGGCAGCTCGATCACCTCGACCAGCCGGCCGTTGGGCGAGCGGCCGCTGGCCACCAGGCCGGCGTCCTCCAGGCGGTCGCGCAGGGCGGGGTTGACCTCATACCGGTGGCGGTGGCGCTCGTAGACCACCGGGTCGTCGCCGTAGGCCGCGCGAACGCGGGTGCCCTCCACCAGGTGAACCGGATCGGCGCCGAGCCGCATGGTGCCGCTGAAGTCCTCGACCGCCCGCTGCTCGGGCAGCAGATCGACCACCGGGAACGGAGTCTCGGGGTCGAACTCGCTCGAATTCGCCCCGGCCATGCCCGCGACATTACGGGCGAACTCGATCACCGCGACCTGCATGCCCAGGCAGATACCCAGGTAGGGCGTGCCCGACTCGCGCGCGAATCGCGCCGCCGCGATCTTCCCCTCGATGCTGCGGCCGCCGAAGCCGCCGGGCACGAGGATGCCGTCCGCGGCCCGCAGATGCTCGGCCAGGTCGGGGGCCTCGGAGTCGACCCAGTCGATCTCGACCTCCACCCCGTGGTGGATGCCCGCGTGCTTGAGGGCCTCGGCCACCGACAGGTAGGCGTCGTGCAGCTGCACGTACTTGCCGACGAGCGCCACCCGCACGGTGCCGTCGAGGTGGTGGATGCGCTCCACGAGGCGGCGCCAGTCGGTGAGGTCCGGCTCGCCGACGGAAAGGTGGAGCCGCGTGCAGACGGCCTGCGCGAATCCCTCCCCCTCGAGGACCAGCGGCACCTCATAGATGTCGGCGGCGTCCGCGGCGAAGATCACGGCCTCGGGGGAGATGCCGCCGTAGAGGGCGATCTTCTGCCGGATCTCGTCGGTGAGCGGGCGGTTGGAGCGCAGCACCGGGATGTCGGGCTCGATGCCGATGCCCCGCAGTTCGTTCACCGAGTGCTGGGTCGTCTTGGTCTTCAGCTCGCCGACCGC
>JBKHVQ010000112.1:0-2496 GCA_046569985.1 Thermoleophilia bacterium
TGCGCGCGCAGCTGAGCTGATCGAACGCCTCGGCCTGGTCCGCCGCGCGGCCCGGCGCGCCGCCGCCGCGAGCGCCGGCCTCTCCGCCGCGCAACTCGAGGCGCTGGGCTATCTGGCCGCATGCAACCGCTTCTCGGATACGCCCGCGGCGGTGGCGGAGTACCTGGACGCCACGCGCGGGACCACCTCGCAGAGCCTCCTGGCGCTCGAGCGCAAGGGCCTGATCGCGCGCATGCGGGACCCCCGCGACGGCCGCGTCCACCACCTGGCCCCAACGCCCGCGGGCCGGCGCGTGCTCGATCGGGCGGAGGGCACCGACGAGATCACCGACGCGCTCGCGGCCCTCGGCCCGCAGCGCGAGCAGCTCGAGGCGCTGCTCGATCGCGTCCTGCGCGCCGCCCAGCGCAGGCGCGGCGGGCGGACCTTCGGGCGATGCGCGCGGTGCCGTCACCTGAGCGGGGCGCCCGGCGCGCGGCGCTGCGGCCTCACCGACGAGCCGCTGAGCGCCCGTGACACGACCCTGCTGTGCATCGAGCATGAGGAGCGCGCTCCCGCGGCGTGAGGGCGGCGCACGCGTCGGCCCGTATGCGCTGCGGACGGGCGATGATCCCGGATCTCGCCTGCTAGTGTTCTCCGTCGCCCAACGACCAGGAATGCACCTCGCATGGCACACGTCGCACTCTCCGCCCAGCAGCGCACCCAGCTCGGCAACGGCCCCACCCGCCGCCTCCGGCGCGAGGGTCTCGTTCCGGGCATCATCTACCAGCCCGGCGGCCCGTCGCTGACGCTGGCGGTCCACGCACGTGAGCTGCGCCGCGCCCTCGCCGACGGCGGCCGCACCGGGGTCATCGACCTCACGCTCGCCGACGACAAGACCCGCCCGGTGCTCGTCAAGGACTGGCAGCTCGACCCGGTGCGCGGCGATGTCACGCACATCGACTTCCAGGAGGTGGACCTCAAGCAGGAGGTCACCACCACCGTCGCGCTGACGCTCGTCGGCACCCCGGTCGGCGTGCGCGAAGGCGGCGTGCTCGACCAGACGATGCGCGAGGTCGAGGTCTCCGCGCTCCCCGACTCGCTGCCCGATCAGATCGAGCTGGATGTGAGCGAGCTCGATGTGAACTCCTCGGTTTCCGTCGCCGACCTGACCGCCCCGGCGGGGGTCACGATCGTCTCCGACCCCGGGACCGTCATCGCGTCTGTCGTCGCTCCCATGGCCGCCGAGCCGGTCGAGGGCGAGGGCGAGGCCGAGGTCGAGGGCGAGACCGAGGGCGAAGCCGGCGAGTAGCCCGTTGGGTGAGGACGGGGGCCGCGAGGTCCCCTCCGTCCGCCTTGTCGTGGGCCTCGGCAACCCCGGGGCCCGGTACGCCGCCACCCGGCACAACGTCGGTCAGATGGTGGTGGAGGAACTCGCGCGGCGCCTCGGCGCCGGCCGCTTCGGCGACCGTTTCGCGGGGCGCTACGCCGACGCCCGCGGGCCGTCGGGCCCCGTGTCGCTGCTGGTGCCGACGACCTTCATGAACGACTCGGGCCGCTCGGTCGGCCCCGCGGCCGGGTCTCTCCGCCTGAGCCTCGATCGCATCCTCGTGGTGCACGACGAGATCGACCTCCCGTTCGGCACCGTGCGCGCCAAGGCCGGCGGCGGCCACGGTGGCCACAACGGCCTGCGCTCGGTCGTGCAGGGCGTCGGCGGCCCGGGCTTCATCCGCGTGCGCGTCGGAGTGGGGCGCCCACCCGCGGACTTCCGCGGCGACGAGGCCGCCTGGGTGCTCGCCCGCTTCTCGGAGCCGAAGGCCGAGGTCGACGCCCTCATCGCACGCGGCGCCGACATGGCCGAATGCATCCTCGGCGAGGGCCTGCAGGCCGCCATCGCCCGTTTTCACGCGTCGCCGCCCGGCGAACGCGCCCGCCGGCGCGCCGAGCGCCGCGAGGCCGCCCAGGCGGCCGCCGAGGCCGACGGCGCGCCGTCGGCCGCAGACCGGCCCGAGGGCGGGTGAGCGCACCCACCGACATCGATCGCCTGCTGCTCGGCGGTCACCTGGGCGACGACCTCGCGTTCCGGTTGCGCACCGGACCCGGCGGCGATCCCTTCATGCTCCCGGTCGGCCGCCCGGCCTGGCCGTATCTCGGCGCGGCGATCGCGCGCATCGCGGAGTCGCCGCTGGTGCTGGCGGCACCCGACGACGACGAGGCGCGCGACCTGGCGGCCGACCTGGTCGTGCTGCTGGGCCGGTCCGCCACCGCCCTGTGGCCCACCCGCGGGGTCGCCCCGGGAGGCGCCGTCGGCGCGTCCCCCCATCTTGTCGGCCAGCGCGCGCGGGCCCAGGGGATGCTGGGCCGGGCCGGGGTCGTGGTGGTCGCGAGCGCCCCGGCGCTCTCCGAGGTCGTGCCCGCCGGCGGCGACGAGCCGCTCGAGCTGACCCTCGGCCAGGCGATCACCCTGGACGAGGCCGTCGACCACCTGGCGCTGCTCGGATACGAGCGCGTCGGTCAGGT
>JBKHVQ010000113.1:0-2996 GCA_046569985.1 Thermoleophilia bacterium
TCGTTGTAGGGCACGATGCGCGTCGCCGAGGTCGCGGCCTCGGTGACGCCGGCGCTCGCCGGCACGCCCATCGTGGTGAGCCCGCTGCCCGCCTCGGCGAGAAGCCCGTCGATGGCGCCGTGGTAACCACCGGCGACCTTCACGATCACCTCGCGCCCGGTGGCGGCGCGCGCCAGGCGCAGCGCGCCGGTCACGGCCTCGCTGCCGGAGCTGGTCATCCGCAGCCGCTCCACGGAGGGCACCCGCTCCGCGACGGCCTCCGCGAACACGATCTCCCGCTCGGTGGGCGCGCCGTAGGAGGTGCCCAGCGGGAGGGCCCGTTCGATGGCCCGCGTGACCACCTCGGGCGTGTGTCCGAGGATCGCCGGCCCCCAGGTGGAGAGCAGGTCGACGTAGCGGTTGCCGTCGACATCCCAGACATGCGGCCCGGCCGCCCGCTGGATGAAGATCGGCTCGCGGCCGATCGAGCGCATGGCCCGCACCGGCGAGTTGACGCCGCCCACCAGTACGCGGCGGGCGCGCTCGGCCAGCGCGTCGCTCCGGGGTGTCAGGTGGGGCGTGCTCAGGGCGGCGCGGCTACTCGGAGCCCGGGCGGGTCCAGCGCGGGAGCGGCTTGCCCGCCAGCGCCAGGTCCTCCCATTCGCGGTACTCGCGGGTGAAGTACATCAGGCGGATCTTCTTGAACTCGTAGCTGGAGTAGAGGACCGCCCGCCGGTCGGGGTCGGTGATCCCGGTCTCCTGCGCGATCGCCTCGATGGCCTCCTCGCACGCCTCCTTGGAGCGCTGGTGCACCATCGTGAAGACGCTGTACGGCCAATCGGGGTAGGTCGGCCGGCGGTAGCAGTGGGACACCGCGCGGAACGCAGCCATGCGCGGGCCGATCTCCTCCAGTTCCTCCTCGGGCACCTTCCACACGGCCATGCCGTTCGCGCCGAAGCCGGCCCTGCGGTGATTGAGCACGGCGGCGAATCGGCGCATGTAGGCGCGGTCGACGAAGGTCCGGGCCTGCCCCAGGAGCTCGTCGACGCCGATGCCGGCCTCGGCGGCCCAGATGTCGAAGGGCCGCGGGTCGAGCGGCAGGTCGCGCTGCAGGATGTCGATGGCGCGCTTGTCGGCATCGGTGGGCAGCACGCCGTCGCCGCGGACGGGCGGCGGCTTGGGCGCGGCGTCCTTCTCGTCGCTTGCCGACGACCCGGTCATGTCCAGTTGCACGTTGATCTTGTAGAGCTTCAGCGTCGGCAGCATGCGCATCGACTCCGCCCGTGTCGCCTCGGCCAGCAGGTCCATCGTGGCCTCGAGGCCGATCCGCGAGTCGGGCTCCACGGCGAGCGTGAACCACAGGTTGAAGTCGTGGGTGCGCCGGTAGTTGTGGCTGACGCCGGGGTGCCCGCCGACGATGGCCGCCGCCTCGAACAGCCGCTCGGCCGGGTACTTCGCCGCCACCAGCGTGCTCTCGTAGCCGAGCGCCCGCGTGTCGAAGATCGCCGACAGCTGGCGGACGATGGCGGCGTCCTTGAGGCGCGCGAGGCGGGCGAGGACCTCGTCCTCGGACAGGCCCATGCGTGACCCGATCTCGGCGTACGGCTCACGGATGAGCGCGATGCCCGCCTGGAGCTGGTTGAGCAGCTCGCGGTCGACATCGTCGGGCTTGTGGTGGACGCGCGTCGGCGCGGCGGACGTGGTCATGCGAAACGCTCCTCGCCGAGCCAGCGGGCGGCATCTTCGGCGTAGTAGGTGATGATCAGGTCGGCCCCGGCGCGGGCGATCGCGGTGAGCGTCTCCAGCGCGGCCGAGCGCTCGTCGAGCCAGCCGCGCTCGGCGGCGGCCTTCAGCATCGAGAACTCGCCGCTCACGTGGTAAGCGGCCAGGGGCAGGTCGCAGGCGGCGCGCACCCGTGAGATCACATCGAGGTAGGTGGCGCCCGGCTTCACCATCAGCATGTCGGCGCCCTCGGCGGCGTCCAGGAGCGACTCGCGCACGGCCTCGCGGCCGTTCGCGGGATCCATCTGGTAGCCGCGCCGGTCGCCGAAGCCCGGCGCCGAGCCCGCGGCGTCGCGGAAGGGCCCGTAGAACGCTGAGGCGTATTTCGACGCGTAGGCCATGATGCCGACGGTCTCGTGGCCGCCGTCGTCGAGCGCCGCGCGGATGGCGCCCACCCGGCCGTCCATCATGTCGCTGGGAGCGACGATGTCGGCCCCTGCCGCGGCATGGGTCTCGGCGGCGCGCGCGATCAGCTCGGCGCTGGCGTCGTTGTCGACCCGTCCATTGGTGACCAGGCCGCAATGGCCGTGATCGGTGAAACCGCACAGGCACACGTCGGTGACGACGACCATCTCCGGTACGGCGTCCTTGATGGCGGCGACCGCGGTCTGCGTGACCCCGCCGGGGTCGTACGCGGAACTCCCGACCGGGTCCTTCCGGTCGGTCACCCCGAAGACGAGCATGGCCGGGATGCCCATCCCGTGGGCGGCCCGGGCGCGCCGGGAGAGCAGATCGGGCGACATGCGCGACTGGCCGGGAAGCGAGTCGATGGGCTGCTCCAGGCCGCTGCCCGCCACGGCGAACACCGGCATGATCAGCTGCGCCGGCGACAGCCGCGTCTCGCGCACCATCCGGCGGATGCCGTGGCTCTCGCGCAGGCGCCGCATCCGCAACTGCGGGTAGGCGCCCTGGATCGTCGTCGCGCTCGTCACCGGGTCAGTGTAGCCCGCCACCCCCCGGGGGAGTCGCTGGCAGACTGCCCCCATGGGCAGACCACCTGTCACGGTCGTGTTCGGCGCGCGCAACGTGGGACGCGCCGTGGTGGCACGGCGCCTCGCCGCCGGCGGGCGCGTTCTGGCGGTCGCCCGGACGCAGGGGACCCTCGACGCCCTGAGGGGTGGTCACCCCGGGGTCCACACCCTGCACGGGGACGCCACGCAGCACGCCGTGGTGGAGGAGGCGCTCGAGCGCGCTCAGCGCGACCTGGGCGGCCTCGATCTGGTGGTCAACGCCAT
>JBKHVQ010000114.1:0-4319 GCA_046569985.1 Thermoleophilia bacterium
ACCACCGAGGCCGTCGTCGTCGACAAGCCCGAGGAGGGCGGCGGTCCGGACATGTCCGCGATGGCGGGCATGGGCGGCATGGGCGGCATGATGTAGATCGTCCCCTCCGGGGAACGATCCGCCGCCCGGCGGCATGCGCCACGCGACGGGGCCCACGCGGCCCCGTCGTCGTTGCGCACGTCAGACTGCCGGGGTGACAGCCACCGCACTCGACGGCCGTCGCCGGTCGATGGTCTTCTGGACCGTCACCGGACTGATCGCGCTCGACACGATCCTGTTCACCATGGTCGTGCCGGCGCTCCCCGAGTTCGCCGAACGGGATGGCTTCGGCACCACCACCGCCGCGCTCATCTTCGCGGCGTTCCCGATCGCCCAGCTCGTGACCGCGCTCATCGCGGCGGGCCTGGTGGAGCGGCTCGGCCGGCGGCCGGTGATCGTCGCGGCGGTCGTGTTGCTGACCCTGGCGACCCTCGCGTTCGCGGTGGCCCACGGGCCCATGGCCCTCGCCGGTGCGCGTGCCGCCCAGGGTGCCGCGGCCGGTTTCGTCTGGACGGCCGGGATGGCGTGCATCGCCGACATCTATCCACGCAACGAACTCGGCCTGCGCATGGGCCTCGCAGAGACGGCGGGCGGAGCCACGGGCCTGATCGGACCGGTGCGGGGCGGCGCGCTCGTGGCGACCATCGGCGTGGAGGCGGCGTTCTTCGCCGCCGCGGCGCTGCCCGCGGTCGCCATCGCGCCGGCGGCGCTCGTCCCCGAGACCCGGCGACCCGGGATCGAGCCGCCTCCCCCGGTGCTGCGCGCGCTGCGCCGGCTTGCGCAGGTACCCCGGGCGCGCGTCTCGGCGGCCGCGCTCGCCCTGTTCGCGGGCGTGCTGGCGCTGCTCGAGCCGCTGCTGCCCCTCGACCTGTCGGACCGCCTGGAGGTCGGCTCGCTCGGCGTCGGCCTGGTCTTCGGAACCGGTCTCGCCGCCTACTACGTCGTGATACCGCTCGCCGGGCGCTGGTCGGACCGCCGGGGCCGCCGGGCGCCGCTCGTCACCGGGGCGATCGTCATGGCCGCCGGCCTGCCGTTCGTCGCGATCGGCCCGGTGGCGGTCGTGGCGGTCGCGTTCGCCGTCGTCGGCGCCGGCATGGCCTGCGTATCCGCGCCGAGCGGGCCGCTCATGGTGGAGGCCGTCGACGAGACCGAGATGGCCGGCAACTACGGCGTGAGCGGCGCGGTGCTCACCGCGATCTTCGCCGCCGGGTACGCCGTGGGCCCGCTCCTCGGGGCGGGCGCGTCGCTGGTGCTGCCCTTCACGGGCGCCGTGCTGATCGCGTCGGCGATGAGCCTCGTCGTCGCCGGCTGGAGCGCGCGGCGGATCTGAGCCCCGGGCCGGGTGGCGACTGAGCACGGGGGCCGCCACCGACCCGAGATTGCAGTGACGGCCCCCTGTTACCGGCCCCTCGTGCGGCCGGCCAGCCCCGCAAAGGGGCGGCCCGGCGCGCACTCTCACGATGACTACGGGCGGGCGACCCCGTCCCCGAGCAACGTTCCGACGAAGTCGCCCATGCACTCAGCGTCCAGAGGCGTCCCCCTTCACCCGTGCCGCTCCGGACGTGCACGCCCGCGCACCCACCGAACGCCCTTCGCAGGCCCACCCTGTCCGCGTGTCGCGGCCTCGCCAGATCCGGCCGTGCCCGGCCGTTGCCTGGGGCACTGAGGGCGGGGCTGGTGGCGATGTGAGGCTCATCGGTGCATACCTCGGACCGACATTGCCGGTGAGGGCGGTCGTGTACCGGGCCCTTCGCTGCAACTCCGGCAAGACCGTCCCCGCACACCCACAGTTGCACCGCGGGGGCGACCCGTCAACCCGGATCGCCCACCCGCGCGCGGCGCGGACCGGCGATCAGTGCGAGCTGATCACCCGGTCGATGAGGCCGTAGTCCGCGGCCTCCTGGCTGCTCATGAAATAGTCGCGGTCTGTGTCGGCCGCGACCTTCTCGTAGGGCTGGCCGGTGTTCTCGGAGAGCATCTCGTCGAGCCGCTTGCGCAGGGCGAGCGCCTCGCGGGCCTGGATCTCGATGTCGGCGGCCTGACCGGAGAAACCACCGGAGACCTGGTGGATCATGATCTTGGCGTTGGGCAGCGCCATGCGCTTGCCCTTCGCGCCACCGGCGAGCAGGAAGGCGCCCATGCTCATCGCGATGCCCACGCAGATGGTCTGGACGTCGGGCTTGATGAACTGCATGGTGTCGTAGATCGCCAGGCCGGAGTACACCTGGCCGCCGGGCGAGTTGATGTACAGCGAGATGTCCTTGTCGGGATCCTCGCTCTCGAGGTGCAGGAGCTGGGCCACGACCAGGTTGGCGATCTGATCGTCGACCGGGGTGCCGAGGAAGATGATGCGCTCGTTGAGGAGGCGCGAGTAGATGTCGAACGAGCGCTCGCCACGCGAGGTCTGCTCGACGACCATCGGAATAAGTGGGCTCATGCGGGCAGCCTAGACAGTCAGGCGCGTGATCCGCCCGTCGTCGTCGATGACGACCCGGTGCTCGATGTCCTCGACGGTGCCGGCGCGGGGGTCGCGCACGCGGATGGTGAACACCACCTCGGGCCCGTCGATCCGCGCGCCGCGGTGGCCCGAGCGCTCGGGTGGCGTCACCCGGCGCACGCGCTCCAGGTCGGCGGGCTCGCCGCGCACCACCACCTCCGCCCCCGGGGCGAATAGGGCCGCGTACTCGTCGATCCCGGAGTTCATGGCGCCCGTGTAGCGCTTGCCGAACTGGCGGGCCTGGTCGTAGGTGAGCACGCCGGTCAACCTCCGCGGACGATGGTGACGAGGATGAAGACCACGTAGATGACGAGGACGACCGACGCGAGGGTGAGGATGACAGCCCGGAGGGGCGACATCGGCCGCCGCTCGCGGGGACGCGGGGGCGCGGCCCCGGGGTCGCCTTCGGCAGGGGACGCGCGCCGGCCCCGGAGGCGCTCCGCCAGTACGACGACCCCCGTGGCGAGCAGCGTCGACACCCCGAGCGACCCGATGGCGCCGAGCCCCGATGACGGTACGACGACGAGCAGCACCAGCCAGATGGGAAGGCCGACGATCAGGCCCCACTTCGACCAGTACACGAAGGCGCGGGTGATGCGCTCGACGTCCTCGAAGTCCTGCAGCGCCTCGCGATCGGGCTCCGGCGGACCGGGGGCGCGGCTCGGCCCGGTCATCCGCCGACGCGGTCCCCGGGTGACAGCGCCGAGAGCATCAGATCCAGGGTCTCGTCGTCGCGGGCGGCGGCGACGGTGCGGTGGGTCGTGACATCCAGCGGGGCGCCCGCCAGGTCGCCGACGGTGGGCATGCCGACCACCAGGCCGGCCTCCCGCGCGAAGAGTTGGGCCGCGGCCACGTCGACGGCACGGCCGGGCCCGAGGCCGACCATCGCGTCGCCCCGTCCGGCGCCCGCGTAACAGAGCGAGAGGGCCAGCGAGCCGACGGCGCGAAGACGCCCGACATGACCGTCGAACACGGCGGCCGCGTGGCAGACCCTCAGCGGCAGGGCGCCCTCCACCAGCACGAGCTCGAGCCGCCCCCCGGGGGATGCCGGCGGCACGGGCACGCCGTCGATGAACGCCCCGCCGCCGCGATGGGCGGTGAACTCCTCCCCCGTGCCGAAGTCATGCACGAACCCGAGGTGCACGTTCCCCATGGTGTCGCCGTCGGCCACCGCGACCGAGGTCGCGAACGGCGTCATGCAGCGGCCCGCGTTGAGGCTGCCGTCGATCGGATCGACGACGACGACGGTCGGCCCGCCGCCGTTCACCGGCAGCTCGCCGACCTCCTCGCTGACCAGCCGGAAGGCCGCGCCGGTGGCCGTCAGCTCCTCGAGGAGCGCGTCCTCGGCCACGCGGTCGACGCGGATCGTGGTGTCGCCGCCCGCGCCCGCCCCGAGCCGCTCGCGGCGCACCGCGGAGGGCATGCCCGCCAGTTCCCCGGTGATGCGCGCCGCGGCGCGGCGGCACGCCCCGAGCCAGACCCCCGGGTCGACGCGGTCAGGCATCGACCAGCGAGTGGAAAGCCACGCCGGTCAGGAGCTTGGGATAGAAGTAGGTCGACTTCTGAGGCATGGTCTCGGCGGCATCCGACACGGCGGCGATCTCGCTCTTGGGGATGCCGCGCATGATGAAGACGGCGGCCGCCTCGCCGGATGCCACCAGGCCCGCGGCCTCGGTCGCGTCCTTCACGTAGGTCAGCTCACCGTCGTGGGCCAGCCTCGCCTGATCGGCTCCCAGGTGCGGGATGAGCACCTCGCGCTCGAGGGTGGCGACGTCGAGTCGCT
>JBKHVQ010000115.1:0-1669 GCA_046569985.1 Thermoleophilia bacterium
CGGCCTCGACGACATGAACCGGGGTGCGGATGGAGGCCGCGATCACCTCGGTGTCGTACGGCGACTCGGCGAGCACCTCGACGACGTCGCGCAGGCACTCGACGCCATCGTGGCCGATGTCGTCGAAGCGGCCGAGGAACGGCGATACGAACGCCGCGCCGGCCGCGGCGGCCAGGAGCGCCTGGGTGGCGGAGAAGCAGAGGGTCATGTTGACCCGGATGTCGTCGGCCGCGAGACGCGAGGTCGCGGTGAGCGCCTCGGCGCACATCGGCAGCTTCACCACGATGTTGCCGTGGATGGCGGCCAGGCGCCGGCCCTCGGTGACCATCGCGTCGGTCTCGACCTCCACTACCTCGGCCGACACCGGCCCGTCGACCAACTCGCAGACGCGCCGGTAGATGTCGTCGGGGTCGCCCGGCACCTGGGCGAGGAGGGTCGGGTTGGTGGTGACGCCCGACAGCACCCCCCAGCCCGCGATCGCCTCGATCTCGGCCAGGTCGGCCGTGTCAACGAAGAGCTTCACAGTCCCTCCTTGCGGGATCGCCCGCTCCCGGAGCCGCACCCGTGCGCGGCGGATCGAACCGGGTCGTCCGCGGGCGAGGCTACCACCCGCTCGGGCCGCCGGGCATCACTTGACCACCTCGTGCCACCGCGCCACCTCGCCGCCGGCGAGGGCGTCGGCGACGGTGAGGGCCGCGCGCAGGAACGCCACATCGTGCACCCGGAACAGCCGCGCGCCCTGCGCCCGGCACCAGGTCATGCCGGCCGTCGTCTCGGCCAGGCGCTCGGACGCGACCGCACCGGTGAGGGTGCCGAGCACCTTCTTGTTCGAGATCGGCACGAGCACCGGCCGCTCCAGCCCGACGACCTGGCCGATGCGCCGCAGCAGGTCGAGATCCTGCGGCGGTGAGATGCCGAGACCCAGGCCCGGGTCGAGCACCAGCCGCTCCGGCGCGATCCCCGCCGTCTCCGCCAGGTCCATCTGGGCGTCGAGCCAGCGCGTGATCCGCTCGACGACATCGCCCTCGGGGAACGAGGCGGGGCGAACCTTCGGCGGGCCGAAGAAGTGGGTCATCACCACGCCCGCGTCGCTCGCCGCGACGACCTCCATCATCGCCGGGTCGCGCAGCCCGGTCGGGTCGTTCACGATCGCGGCGCCCGCGGCGATCGCGGCGGCGGCGACCGCGGCCTTGAAGGTGTCGACCGCGACGGGCACGTCCAGCTCCGCCGAGAGGCGCTCGATCACCGGCACCACGCGCGCGATCTCCACCTCGACGGGCGTGTGCGGCGAGAACCGCAGCGACTCGCCGCCCACCTCGACCACGTCGGCGCCCGCGGCGGCCACGCGGTGCCCGTGGGCCACGGCCCCCTCGTACCCGGCGCTCACCCCGTTGTCGCTGAACGAGTCCGGGTTCGCGTTGACGATGCCCACCAAGCGCCCGCGGGCGCAGTCCATCGTTCCCCGCGCGTGGCGCCAGAGCAGGTCTGTCACCCGACCGCCCGGGCCAGCCGCAGGTCGTTGCCCCCGGTCCAGCGCGCGCGCACGCCCGCGCGGCTGGCCTTCGACGGGCGCACCCGGGCGTCGTGGCCGGCGGCATCGAGCGCGGCGCTCGCCCGCGCGGCGACGCCGTCGACGGCCTCCATGCGGCACCACAGCAGCACGCTCGGC
>JBKHVQ010000116.1:0-5921 GCA_046569985.1 Thermoleophilia bacterium
TGCCGGGTGCTGCTCGACGCGGTCGGCGCGGTGAAGATGGACCCCGGGCTGATCGACCGCATGGAGGAGGCGGGCGTGCTGGTGCGCCGCTTCCGCCCCCCGAAGCCCTACGCACTCAGGCGCCTCAACAACCGCACCCACCGCAAGATCCTGGTCGTCGACGGCACCGTCGGGCTGACCGGCGGCGTGGGTATCGCCGACGAGTGGACCGGTGACGCGCAGGACCCCGACCACTGGCGCGACACCCATCTGCGCATCCACGGACCCGCGGTTCGTGGCCTGCAGGGCGCCTTCGCCGAGAACTGGCTCGAGGCCACCGGGCAGGTGCTCACCGGGCACGACGACCTGCCCGACCTGCCGCCGGCGGACGACGCGCAGGGCGCGGCGATGCAGGTGATCCGGTCGCGTGCCGGCGTCGGCGACACCAACGTCGAGACGCTCTACTACCTTGCGATCGCGGCCGCGAAGGAGAGCATCGACCTCACCTCCGCCTACTTCGCCCCCCGGCCGGCGTTCATCCGCGCCCTGGCGGACGCCGCCGTCCGCGGCGTGCGCGTGCGGGTGCTGGTGCCGGGCCGCCACATCGACAAGGACATGGTGCGTCACACCGGGCGCTCGGTCTACGGCGAGCTCCTGCGAGCCGGTGTGCGGGTGTTCGAGTACGCCCCGACGATGCTGCACGCCAAGTGCCTGGTCATCGACGGCGCGTGGTCGGCGGTGGGATCCGCGAACTTCGACAACCGCTCGTTCCAGCTGAACGACGAGGCGGTCATCTGCATCCAGAGCCGCGACCTGGCCGCCCGCCTCACCGAGGTGTTCGACGCCGACCTCGGGGTGTCGCACGCGATCGGGCTCGGCGAGTGGCGCGCGCGCCCGCTGCACGAGCGGGCGACGGAGGTGGGCGCCCGCATCTTCCGCCGGGAGCTGTGAGCCCCGGGGCCGCGGCGTGAGCGCAACCGGCCCGGCCCGGGAGCGGGCCGACCGCCTGCAGCGGCGCACGCTGGCGGTGATCGTGCTGTCGCAGTTGTGCAGCGGCGCGGGGCTGGCGGCCGGCATCGCGGTGGGCGCGCTGCTGGCGGAGGACATGCTCGGCGGCGACAGCCTGGCCGGGGTGCCCACCGCGCTGTTCACCCTGGGGTCGGCCGGCGCGGCGGTCGCGGTGGGGGCCATCTCGCAGCGCCGCGGCCGGCGCGTGGGACTGGTGGCCGGTTTCCTCGCCGGCGCGGCCGGCGCCGCCGGGGTGGTCGCGGCGGCGGCGCTGGACGATGTGTGGCTCCTCCTCGCCGCCCTGCTGGTCTACGGCGCCGGCGCTTCCACGAACCTCCAGGCCCGCTACGCCGGAGCCGACCTCGCGGCGCCCGGCCGGCGGGGCACCGCGGTCAGCATCGTGATGGTGTCCACCACCCTCGGCGCCGTGGCCGGGCCCAACCTGATCGCGCCGATGGGCGAGGTGGCCGCCGCGCTCGGCATCCCTGAACTCGCCGGGCCGTTCATCCTGGCCGCCGGCGCCTACGCCCTGGCCGGGCTCGTGCTGTTCGCGCTGCTGCGACCCGACCCGTTGCTGGTGGCGATGGCCCGCGGTGCCGGCCCGGCCGCCGCGCCGGAGGACCCGGCGTCGCTGCCGGCGGGTTCCGGCGCGACGGCCGGGAGGGGC
Organism: Thermoleophilia bacterium; assembly: GCA_046569985.1. Lineage (GTDB taxonomy): Bacteria > Actinomycetota > Thermoleophilia > Miltoncostaeales > Miltoncostaeaceae > JAVJSF01. The sequence continues at coordinate 1,655 of JBKHVQ010000116.1, forward strand.
GTGGTGGTCGGCGCCACGATGATGGTGCTCACCCAGATCGCGATGATCGCGATCATGACCATGACCCCGGTGCACATGACCGACCACGGTCACGACCTCGACGCCGTCGGGTTCGTCATCGGGGCGCACATCGCCTTCATGTTCCTGCCGTCGCCGATCACGGGGATGCTGGCCGACCGCTACGGGCGCATCCCGGTGGCCGTCGCGGCCGCGGTGATCCTGATGGCCGCCGGGCTCGTGGCGGCCCTCGCCCCCGGCGACTCGCTGCCGGCCCTCGTGGTGGCGCTGGCTCTGCTGGGGCTCGGCTGGAACGCCGGCCTGATCGCCGGCACGGCGCTCGTGGTCGACTCTGCCCCGCTCGCCTCGCGCGCCCGCATCCAGGGCCGCGTGGATCTGCTGATCGCCCTCGCGGGGGCGTCGGGCGGGGCCATGTCGGGCGTCGTCGTCGCGGGCGCCGGGTTCGCCGCGCTCGCCCTGGCGGGCGGTGCCCTCTCCCTGCTGCTCCTGCCGGTGCTGCTCTGGTACCGGCGCCCTGCGGGAGCCCTGCGGGCGTAGCCGGGCCGTCGGCGGGGACGGTCGCGCGCCGGGCGCATGTTTCACGGGGCCGGGGCACCTCGCCTCGCCCGCGGGCGTACATTGCGCCAATGCGCATCGGAATCCTCACCGCCGGCGGCGACTGCCCAGGCCTCAACGCCGTCATCCGTGCCGCGGGCCGCAAGCTCATCCGCGAGGGGCACGAGCCCGTCGGGTTGATGCGCGGGTACCGGGGCCTCGCCTACCGTGACCACAAGATCCTCGACCACAGCTCCCTGTCGGGGCTGCTGCCGCTGGGCGGCACGATCCTGTCGACCTCCAGCTACGACCCGTTCCGTCACGACGACGGCATCGCGCTGGTCACATCCGCGATGGAACGCGGCGACATCGACGCGGTGATCGCGATCGGCGGCGAGCACACCATGGAGATCACCCGCAACCTGCACGCCGAGCTCGGCCTGCCGGTGGTGGGCGTGCCGAAGACGATCGACAACGACATCGTCGGGACCGACCGCACGTTCGGCTTCGCCACCGCCGTCCACGTCGTCACCGAGGCGCTCGACCGTCTCCACTCCACCGCCCAGTCGCACGACCGGGTGATCGTGGTCGAGGTGATGGGCCGCCACGCGGGGCACATCGCGGTGCACTCGGCGATCGCGGGCGGCGCCGACGGGGTGCTGGTGCCCGAGGTCGACACCACCGTGGAGGAGGTCGCGCGGACGATCCGCGCCCGTCACGACCGCGGCAAGAACTTCTCGCTGATCGTGGTCTCGGAGGGGGCGCGTCTCGCGTTCGCCGATGGCCGCACCCAGAGCGTGCGGGTGCATCAGGACACCGACGAGTACGGCTACGAGCGCCTCGGCGGCATCGGCAACGCGCTCGCCGCCGAGCTGGAGAAGGCCACCGGGTACGAGACCCGCGTGGTGGTGCTGGGCCACGTGCAGCGCGGCGGCACCCCGACCGCCAGCGACCGCGTGCTGTCGACCCGTTACGGCGTCGCGGCGGCGGAGGCGGTGCTGGCGGGCGACACCGGCACCATGGTCGCCCTGCGCGGCAACGACATCGTCACGATCCCGCTCGCCGAGGTGGTCGGCGTGAAGGGCGTCGACCTGGACCTGCTGGAGCTCGCCCGCACCTTCTTCTGAGCGGGCCCGGTCCGCTCAGGCGGGGAGCTCACCCGCCAGGATGACGGCGGCGCCCCCCAGGGTGACCGCGGCTCCGTCCTCCATCTCGATCAGGTGCGCGGCGTTGCCCGTCCACGCGCGGACGTCGGCCCGCACCGCCTCGCGCTGGGCCGCCCAGCGCGGGTCGGCTCCCAGCCCGGCGGGGCGCACCAGCAGGATGTCCACATCCGCTTCGGGGCCGCCCGCCCCGCGCGCGACCGAGCCGACGACGGCCGCGAACACCGGCGCGGGGTCCCACGTGCCGATGTGCATCCGCAGCCGCTCCACCACTCGCCCGCGGGCGGCGGCGAGCTGCTCGAGGGCCATCGTCAGGACGTGCTCGCGGTTCAGGGCGTGCCCCACCTGGTCGCCGTCGGCCAGGACGATGCCCTGCGCCATCAGCACCGCCAGCGCGGCCTCGGCGACGCCCTCCTGCGCGATGTCGCCGCGCCGGGCGACCTCGCAGGCGCTCAGCGGCCGCTCGGCGCGCGTCAGCACCATGAGGACGTCCATCGCGCCGGGCGCGGTCAGCGCCATCTCGGGACGGGTGAGGTCCATCGCGCCCCGGGCCCTCATCCGACGCGGGCCCGCGGGTGGGCCCGGTCGAAGTCCTCGCGCAGATGCGCGGCGGTCACGTGCGTATACACCTCGGTCGTGACCGGCGACGCGTGACCGAGGTGCGCCTGCACGTAGCGGATATCGACGCCGGCCTGGATCAGGTGCGTGCCGCACGAGTGGCGCAGGGCGTGAGGGAAGACGCGCGCTCCGTCCTGTCGCAGCCCGGCCAGGTCGGCCACCTCGCCCACCAGCTTCCACACCGCGGCGCGGCCGAGTCGGCGCCCGCGTGAGCTGAGGAAGACGGCATCCGCATCGCGATGCCGTGCCTGGTCGGGGCGCGGCTTGCGGTCGCGGGCCCGCAACTCGGGACGGCCGGCGCGCAGGTAGGCGCTCAGCGCCGCCAGCGCCTCACGCGGCACCGCCACGGCCCGCCTGCGTCCCCCCTTGCCGGTCACCAGCAGGAACGGGTCGTCCGGGCTGTCCAGGTGGCACGCGGAGATGTCCAGCCCCGCGGCCTCGCTCGCGCGCAGCCCGCACCCGTAGAGCACCTCGATCAGGGCGTGGGTGCGCTGCCCGAGCGCCCCCGGGCGGGCGGCCGCCTCGCACATGCGCCGCACCGCCGCGGGGGTGAGGGCGACCATCTCGCGCGCGACGCGGTCCTGCCCGGCCCCTGCCTCGGATGCGGCCGGCGGGCGCAGGTCGACCACGGGGTTCTCCAGCGAGAAGGCACGCGACCACCAGCGGCAGAAGGTGCGGGCCGCGGCCACGCGCCGGCGGCGGCTCGACAGCCGGCCCTCCAGCCCGTCGCGCCAGGTCTGCCACCACTCCAGCGGCAGCGCCGACAGCGCCTGGGCCGCGGCCCGCGCCAGCGGGTCGTCCTCGATGCCGAGGCCCGGCCCCGCGGGTTCCGGGGCGGGGAGCCCGAGCGCGCCCGCCAGGGCCACCAGGTCGCGGGCGTAGGCGGCGCGCGTGTTCGCGTTCTCGCGCGTGGCGAGGAACGCGCCCGCGAGGCGCGCGAAGCCGCGCGGTTCCACCGGTGCGGCGCTCATCCGCGTGGGTGTCCCCGGCGCAGCGCTTCCTGCATCGCGCGGGTCGTCACACCGGTGTAGCGCTGTGTCGTCGCCAGCGACGCGTGTCCCAGCACCTCCTGCACCACCCGCAGGTGCGCCCCGTCCTCGCCGGGCGGGCCCTCCAGCAGATGGGTGGCGGCGGCGTGACGCAGCAGGTGCGGCCCGCCGGCCCGTCCGCCGGCGCGCAGCGCGCGCGACGATGCGGTAGACGGTCGAGCCGTCGAGGGCCCGGCCCCGCCGCGACACGAACACCGGGGCCCCGGTGGCCGGCTGCGGCGGCAGGCCGGCGACGCACCGCGGGCGCCCGTCGGCCAGCCAGGCGCGCAGGGCCCCCACGGCGTGCTCGGTCATCGGAACGGTGCGCGCGCGGGCGCCCTTCCCCACGACGCGCAGCGACTCGTGCTCGAAGTCGAGGCCCGCCAGCACGAGGTCGCAGGCCTCCTGGCGACGCAGGCCGCTGCCGTAGAGCACCTCCACCAGGGCGCGGTCGCGCAGGGCGAGGGCCCTGCCGAGTGCGGTGCCGCGCTCGTCGGACCCGACCCGCTCGACGACCCGCGCGGCGTCGTCCTGCGACAGGCGCGGCACGGGAGGCGCCACCGGGCGGGGCCGGTCGATCAGCCAGGCCGGCGAGCGGCCCGGTGGGTGGATGGGGTCGAGCCACTCGCGCATCGCGGTCGCGGCGCGGGCGCGCGTCGCCGGCGACCAGCCGAGCCCGCGGAAGGCCGCCTCCAGGGCTGACGCGGTCACCGCCTCGGGGCCCGGGACGCCCTGCTGCTCGAGCCAGCGCGCCACCCGGCGCGCGTCGCCGACGTAGGTCGCGCGCGTGCGGGGCGCCAGCCGGCGCGCCCGACCCCCCTGAACGGAGAGCCGGGCCTCGAGATCGCTGAGGCTCTGCTGCCAAGTGACCGTCACGCAGGATCAGTTCGGCGCGACGGGCGCGGT
>JBKHVQ010000117.1:0-3937 GCA_046569985.1 Thermoleophilia bacterium
GCGCGCCGCGGCTCCGGCCTCAGTCGCTCCCGCCGATCCGATCGACGTGGGCGTCGGAGCCCGGGTAGAACAGGCTCACCCGCCCGTCGTCGCTCCATCGCACGAGGAACGGCGGGGCTCCGTCGTCGCCGCGCGCCTCGAGGATCTCGGCGTCGCGGTCGGGCTCGCCCAGATGGTGGCCGCGGATCACCAGCCGGTCTCCCGGGACGGCGCGCAGCGCACCGCCGGAGGTGGGCGCCTCGCGCTCCACCGGGGGCGGCGGCGCGAGCACCGCGGCGAGGTCCAGCGCGGAGATGATCCCCTCCGGGGCCTCGCCGGCCGGCCCGACCAGCAGATGGGTCACGCCGTGGGCCGCCATCAGTTCGGCGGCGCGCCAGGGCGACTCGTCGGGACCGACCATGACCGGCGGGGCGGCGGCGATGCTGCCCGCCGTGGCGGTGGCCGGGTCGGCGGCAGCCGCGCCGACGAGGTCGAGGTCGGAGATCACGCCCCATTCACCGCTGTCGCCGGCCGCCCACAGCGAGGGGCGGACGACCACCGCGTGGATGGCATGGCGGGACATCATCGCCGCCACCTCGCTCACCGGGACGTCCGCCGGGCAGGTCAGCAGTGGGGAACTCATGAGATCGGCCACCCGCTCGGGCGGGTGTGGGGCACCCCGTGTCGGCATTGCTCCTCCGTGCTCGTGGTTCATGCCACAGCATGGCACTCGGGCGCGGACCGCGGCCGGTTCCGGACGTGGCCGCCGTCATCCGTCAGGATCACCGTGTGACGACCGGGCCCGCCACGACGACGACCGCGCCACCCGGAGGTCGCGGCCGGCGCCTGCCGGACCGCGCGGAGCGGGCCGAGCTGCGCACGCTGCTGCTGCCGCTGGTCACCCTCGCGGGCCTCGCCGCGGGCGTCGTCGCCGCGGTGGCCGGGGCGGATGCGGCCGCCGACATCCTCTGGGCGGCGACCGCCGCGGTGGTCCTGGTGCCCCTGGTGGCCTCCGTGGGCTCCTCCCTGAGGCACGGAGACGTCGGCGTGGACGTGATCGCGCTGATCGCGATCGCGGCCGCCCTCGCGCTCGGCGAGTACCTCCCGGCCGCCGTCGTCGCCCTCATGCTCTCGGGGGGGAACGCCCTCGAGCAGGCCGCGAACCGCCGCTCGCGACGCGAGCTGACCGCGCTGCTGGCCCGGGCGCCTCGGACGGCGCGGGTGCGCCGCGGTGACCACCTGGTCGAGGTGCCCGTCGCGGAGGTCCGGCGCGGGGACGACCTTGTGGTCCGCCCCGGGGAGGTCCTGCCGGTCGACGGCGTCGTGAGCGCCGGCGAGGCGCTGGTCGACGAGGCGGCGCTCACCGGCGAGTCGATCCCCGTGCGGCTGGAGGCCGGCGGTGGCCTGCGCAGCGGCACCACCAACGCCGGTGGGCCGATCGAGATGCGCGCCGAACGGCCCGCCGCCGAGAGCGCCTACGCGGCCATCGTGCGGCTGGTCGCCGAGGCGGCGTCGCAGCGAGCGCCGTTCGTGCGCATGGCCGATCGCTACGCGGTCGGCTTCCTCGTCTTCACGCTCCTGCTCGCGGGCGGCGCCTGGCTCGCCAGCGGCGACCCGGTGCGCGCCCTGGCGGTGCTGGTGGTCGCGACGCCGTGCCCGCTGATCCTCGCGGCGCCGATCGCCTTCGTGGCGGGGGTCTCTCGCGCCGCCCGGCGCGGCATCATCGTGAAGGGATCGGGTGTCATCGAGGGCCTCGGGCGAGCCGGCACCGTGCTGCTGGACAAGACCGGCACTCTGACGATCGGCCACCCGGATATCGCCCGCATCACCCCCGAGCCGGGCTGGAGCGAGGACGAGGTGCTGAGGGTCGCGGCCTCCCTGGAATGCCTGTCGGCTCATGTCCTGGCCGACGCGGTCGCGGTGGAGGCCCGCGCGCGGGGCCTCGCCCCCGCACCCGCCGGTGAGGTGCGGGAGACCGCGGGGCGCGGCATCGAAGGGATGGTCGAGGGACGCCGGGTTCTCGTCGGATCGGGCGGCTGGCTCGGCGAGCGCGGCGTCGAGGGCGCGGGACCGAACGGAGGCGCCGCGGATGGCCGCGCAGTCATCCGCGTGGGCGTCGACGGCGCGCTCGCAGGGACGATCTCCATGGCCGACCACGTGCGCCCCGACGCGGGAGGCATGGTGCCGCGCCTGCGCGCGGCGGGCGTTTCGCGCATCGCGATGATCACCGGCGACGAGGAGTCGGTCGCCCGTGAGGTCGCGGCGCGGGTCAGGGTGGACGAGGGGCACGCCGGGCAGAGCCCTCAGGACAAACTCGGGCTGGTGCGGGACGTGGCGGCCCGAGGTGACGGTGGCGTGATCATGGTGGGTGACGGGGTCAACGACGCACCGGCCCTCGCGCTCGCGGATGTCGGCATCGCGATGGGCTCGGCCGGGGCGACAGCCTCATCGCAGGCCGCCGACGCGGTGATCGCCGTCGACCGGATCGACCGCGTCGCCGAGGCCGTGGAGATCGGCCGCCGTTCGCTGAGAATCGCGCGTCAGAGCGTGCTCGTGGGCATCGGCCTCAGCTCGCTCGCCATGGTGGCCGCCGCTCTGGGCTACCTGCCGCCCCTCGCCGGGGCTCTGCTGCAGGAGGTGATCGACGTGGCCGTCATACTGAATGCGCTGCGGGCGCTGCGCGGATGAGACCCGACGGACGGGAGCACACGGTGGACGAGCCGGCATGCATCCACGAGACGCACATCTCATGGATCACCCTGATCGGCGACCGTGCGTACAAGCTGCTGAAGCCGGTGGACACCGGCTTCCTCGACCACCGCACCCGCGAGGCCCGGCACGAGGCCTGCCTGCGAGAGGTGGATCAGAACCGCCGTTTCGCCCCGGATGTGTACCTGGGTGTGCTCGATGTCGTCGACGGAGACGGGACGGCGCGCGATCACCTGATCGAGATGCGGCGCCTCCCCGCGGCACGGCGCCTGTCGGCGCTCGCACGCACACCGGAGGCCCCCGCTCACGTGGAGGCGGTCGGGCGCGAGATCGCCGCCGTCCACGCGCGGGCGCCGCGCTCACCCCTGATCGACCGCTGCGGGGAGGGTCCGCATCTGCGGGAGTTGTGGCAGGACGGATGGCGGCAACTCGGGTCCGCGGCGCCGGGCGTGATCGACGATGCGGAGATCGCGCGCGCCGCCCGGATGGCGCATCGCTTCCTCGATGGGCGGACGCCTCTGCTGCGCGCGCGCATCGACGAGGGGTGGATCCGTGACGGCCACGGCGATCTGCTCGCCGACGACGTCTACGTGACCGCCGACGGGCCGCGCATCCTCGACTGCCTGGCGTTCGACGACGGGTTGCGCGCCGGGGATGTGCTCTCGGATGTCGCCTTCCTGGCGATGGACCTCGAGAGCCTCGGGCACCCGGGCCTGGCGCGCGCCCTTGTGACCGCGTGGAGTGACGCCCTCGGCGAAGAGCACCCCGAGTCCCTGCTGCACCACTACATCGCCTACCGCGCGCATGTCCGGGCGAAGGTCGCGGCGCTGCGACACGCCCAGGGCGACGAGGGCTCGGGCGAACGGGCGCGGGCACTCCATGCACTCTGCCTCGACCATCTGAGAGCCGGGCGGGTGCGACTGGTGATGATCGGCGGCGCGCCGGGCACCGGCAAGTCGACGGTCGCGCGCGCCCTCTCTGAGCGGACCGGCTGGTCGCTGCTGGCGACCGACGCTCTGCGTTCGTCGGTGGTGGGACCCCCCGGTCCGCACGGCGAGGCCTACGGTCAGGGCCGCTACGCCGAGGTCGCACGCGACCGGGTCTACACGCAGATGCGCTCGGCGGCCGGGCGGGAGTTGGCCCTCGGGCGGTCGGTGATCGTCGACGCGTCGTGGAGCTCGGCGAGCCAGCGCCGCGTGACGCGCCGGCTCGCGAGTGACCTGTCCGCCGAGCTCGTGGAGTTGCGCTG
>JBKHVQ010000118.1:0-4250 GCA_046569985.1 Thermoleophilia bacterium
CGACCTCTCGCGCCCTCCGCGCCCACATTGCGGGCTCACCCTACGATCGCGCGGCCGTCGCTCGCCTCGACCTGCTGCGCGCCGAGCTTGTGAGGCTCGCACCCGACCTGCGGGCAGCGGCACCGAGCCGAGAGCTGCCCTTCTTCGAGGCCTACTTCTCGAACTTCATCGAGGGCACCGAGTTCACCCTGGACGATGCTCGGCGCATCATCGTCGACGGGTGGAACCCGGTGGATCGTCCGGCCGATGCCCACGATGTGCGTTGCGCGTTCACGGTCGTCTCTGACGAGGAAGAGATGGCGCGCATCGCGACCGACGCGGACGAGTTCATCGCGCTGGCGCGCGAGCGTCACCGGGTCCTTATGGCGAGCCGCCCCGACAAGCGGCCGGGACACTTCAAGCAACAGGACAACCGGGCCGGCGCGACCGAGTTCGTCGCCCACGGTCTGGTCGACGGCACACTGCGCGAGGGCTTCGCGCGCCTGGCCGCGCTGACCGATCCGTTCCAGCGGGCGGTGATGGCCATGTTCCTCATCGCCGAGGTCCATCCGTTCGACGACGGCAACGGGCGGCTGGCGCGGGTGTTCATGAACGCCGAGCTGTTCGCAGCCGACCGGCAGCGGATCGTCATTCCGCCGATCTACCGCGACGACTACCTGGGCGCTCTGCGCGCACTGTCGCGCTCTCAGAACCCGGCACCCCTGCACCGGATGCTGGCCTTCGCCCAGGACGTGACCCGGCGGGTCGACTGGTCCGCCTATGAGGAGGCCAGGCGGATGCTCGATGACGCCAATGCCTTCCTCACGCCCGAGCAGGCCGAGGAGACCGCCCGGAGGCTGCGCATCCCGTAGGCGTGCGCGGACCTTCTGATGAGGGGCGGAGTTGCCCCGGCCTCGTCGACACTGCGCAGAACTCGGGGCGATTCAGGCGGTTGCGGACTGGAGGGTGATCAATGGAGACTCCTCGGGTGCGGCCGCGGGCGGTGAGCCCTCGTGGGGTCATGTGACCCGTTGGCTTGGGCACGCGCCCCGGTTGCCGCGGTCGCGAGGCATCCAGGCCCGTCGTGGCGTTCGATCCTGTGGTGCAGGGGAAGGTGTGTGGCCGCGATGAACAGGGCTACTCGACGGTTGCGGTTGCGCCAGGTCGGCAGCGTGCGGTTGACCTGCCGGTCTTCTTGTCAACAACGGTCGAGCCGATGCGGCAGGGCCTCCGCGTCGGACAGCGGGTGCCGATGTCGCCGAAGCCGCCACCGACGGAGCGGACCGCGTTTCGTGTCGATTCGTCCACGGCAGCCATGCCGTCCACGGCTGGCGGCATCCCGCCGACGCCTCGCTGGGCGTGGTGCCGATGGAGTTCGGCGACTTCGCCATGAACCGCCGGATGATGCGCGGTATCAGGGCCCGCGCCGAGTCGCTCCGCCAAGAGAGGAGAGGGTGACCAGATGAGCGGGCGGTCTCTCGACGCCTCCGCCCGCCGGCCATGGCTGGCCGCCTACGCCGCGTGCAACGCGGTCGCGGCCTGGGCGGGTGCCTTCGGGCTGCTCACCGGTGGTATCGACTTCGGTGACACGATCAACGACCGGCTGCCCTTCGAGAGCCCGGCGCTCGCCGGTGTGGCACTCATCGCGATCGTGGGCATCCCGCTTGCCGTGCTCGCCTGGTCGGCGTGGACCGGTTGGCCGAGGACCGACGACCTGGCGCTCGTCGCCGGAATCCTGCTGATCGGGTGGATCGTCGGTCAGGTGGCCGTCATCCAGGCGTTCTCGTTGTTCCAGCCGGCGTTCCTGGCCGTTGGTGTGTCCCTTGTCGGCGCGTCGCATCGCATCACGTTCGGCCGGCACCGCCGCGGCGTGCTGTTCGTCGTCGCCGGTTCGATCCTCACCGCTGTCGGTGTCGGTCTGTTGCCGCATCCGATCAAGGACGGGCTGACGGTCATCTCGGCGGTGGCGATCGCCGTGCTGGTGTCGGGGATCGCCATGTTCGGCTTCGGCGCCGCCTCGGCGCTGCGGGATCGGCATCGCATGGGCAAGGTGGTGGAAGGCGCGGCGATGCTGATCGTCCTGGTCGCGGCCGTATCGGTCCTCGCCCCGGCCGTCGCGGCCACCGTGGTGCCCGCGACCCAGGTCACATCGACGCCCGCGGCGCTTGGTTTGGAGTACGAGTCGGCGACGGTGACGACGACCGACGGCGTGGAGCTGGCCGCGTGGTACGTGCCGGGCACCAACGGCGCCGGGGTGGTGGTGATGCACGGCGCGGGCTCCACCCGATCCGACGTGCTCGACCAGGCCGCGGTGCTGGCCCGCGGCGGGTACACGCTGGTGCTCATCGATGCCCGGGGCCACGGCGACAGCGGCGGCACGGCGATGGACTTCGGCTGGTACGGCGACCTGGACATCGCCGCCGCCACGAAGTCCCTGGCGTCCCGTGCCGAGGTCGACCCCGGTCGGATCGGGGTCGTCGGCCTCTCGATGGGCGGCGAGCAGGCCATCGGAGCCGCGGCGGCCGATCCCAGGATCCGTGCCGTGGTCGCCGAAGGGGCGACCGCCCGCCAGGCTGCCGACAAGGCCTGGCTCTCGGATGTCTATGGCTGGCGCGGCTGGCTGCAGGAGCGACTCGAGCGGGTCCAGTACGGCATCACCGACCTCCTCACCGATGCCTCGCCGCCCATCTCCCTGCGATCGGCGGTAGTCGGGGCGCCCGGCACCCGCTTCCTGCTGATCACCGCGGGCAACGTCGACGATGAGGCTCACGCGGCCTCCCACATCCAGGCGGGCGCAGACGGACGGGTTACGGTGTGGAACGTCGAGGGAGCCAACCACACCGGCGGGTACGCGACATGGCCCGGCGAATGGCGGCGGCGAGTCCTCGAGTTCCTTGACGAGCACCTGAGTTGAGCCCCGGGGAGGTTGCGATGGCGACGAAACGCCGCTGGGCCGCCGGTGCACTGGCCGCCATCACGCTCGGCGAGGCCGCTCTGATCCGCCTCGGTCGGACCTACGGGTCCACCGCGGACGAGCGCACCACATCGCTCCCCGGCGATCGCATTGTCAGCGAGCCGAAGGTGGTGACCGATCATGCGATCACAATCGATGCCCCTCCATCGGCCGTGTGGCCGTGGCTCGTGCAGATGGGTTGGGGGCGGGGAGGCTGGTACACGGCGCGGTGGGTCGACCGGCTGTTGTTCCCGGCCAACGGGCCCAGTGCCGACCGGATCATCCCCGAGCTCCAGGACATCGAGGCCGGCACGTTCATCCCTGACGGCCCGCCACACACCCGGTGCGGTCTCATCGTCGAAGAGATCGAACACGAACCGGCGCTGGTGCTGCACTCGAACAGCCACCTGCCCCTGAGCTGGCGGGCCCACGCGACACTCGACTGGTCGTGGGCCTTCGTCCTGGCACCGCTCGACGAAGGTCATCGCACACGGTTCCACTTCCGTTCGCGATGGACGACGAGCCCGTGGTGGCTCACCCTCGCGGGTTGGCTGGCCATCGTCCCCGCCGACTTCGTCATGTCCAGGGACATGCTTCGCGGCGTGAAGGTGCGCGCCGAGCGCGCCTCGCCCTAGCCGCGGCCGCGGGGGAGCCCCGGACACCCGTGGGCGCGGCGAAACGGGGCGCGGGGCCTCGCGGCCGGGGTGGCACCGCAGCCCAACGATGATGTGTGATTCCTGTATATCGACACACGTATTACACGTCTGATATCGTGCGCCGCATCAAGCACCGGCTCCCCGAAATCGTTGCGGTGACCCTGCTGGGCTGCACCCTGGCCGCCGCCGCCGCGCTGGCCGCGGGCACCACGCCCGCGCTGGTGCCGTGGGCTCCCGGCGGCGTGGAACTGGGAGTGCGCCTGGACGTGCTCCCCACCGTCCTCATGGGGTTCATCGCGTCCCTGGGGCTCTTGGTGGCCGTCTACTCCCGCCGCAACCTCGAGGGGCAGTCGCGCCGCCTGCGGTTCGACATCGCCCTCTCGGGGGCCCTCGTGGCCCTGGTTCTCATGGTGACCGGCGCCAGCCTGCCGGCGATCGCGCTGGGCTGGACGGTGTCGGGTCTGGCCACCGTGGCGCTGGTGGCCCACGCCGACGGCCCGCGCGCCCGGCGCGCCTCCAGATTCGTGGCCCGGTGCCTGCTCGCCGGGGACATCGCCCTGTGGGCCGGCGTCATCGTGGCCATGTCCGTGCTCCCCACCGTCAACCGCGCGGAACTCGGCGACGCCGACCTCTCCACGGGGGCCGCCACGGCGGTGACCGTG
>JBKHVQ010000119.1:0-8671 GCA_046569985.1 Thermoleophilia bacterium
CGGGACGCGCCGTACGACCACCCTCCGCTGTCCAAGGCGTACCTGCGCGGGGAGGTCGAGGAGGAGGCCGCCGCGTTGCGCGATCCGGGCTGGTACGAGCGGGCCGGCATCGAGCGCCGCGCGGGGGAGCGCGCCACGCGCCTCGTCCCCGGCGCCGACGCGATCGAACTCGAGTCGGGCGAGCGGGTGCCGTTCGATCGCTGCCTGATCGCGACCGGCGGCCGGGCCCGCCGCCTCGATGCCCCCGGCGCCGACCTGCCGGGCGTTCTCACATTGCGGACCCTCACCGACGCCCGGTCACTGCGCGAGGCGGCCACGGCCGGCGCGCGGGCGGTCGTGGTGGGTGGCGGCTTCATCGGCGCCGAGGTCGCCGCGTCGCTGCGCGCGCGCGGCTGCCCGGTGGACCTCCTGATGCTGGAGCGGGTCGTGCTGGAGGGGCCGCTGGGTCCCGGCCTGGGCGCGATCATCTCCGAGCGGCTCGCCGCCTCGGGCGTCGGGCTGCATCCCGGGGCGACGGTGACCGCCATCGAGGGCGCCGACCGGGTGCGGCGCGTCACCACCGCCACCGGGGCCGCCCTCGACGCCGACCTCGTCGTGCTGGGCGTCGGCATGGCGCCGGCGACCGAGGTGGCGGAGGCATCGGGTCTCGCCATGGACCGCGGCGGCATCGCGTGCGACGAGGGACTGCGCACCTCGCGGGCGGGCGTGTTCGCGGCCGGTGACGTCGCCGCCGTCATGTCGCCCGTCGCCGGCGGGCGCATCCGCGTCGAGCACTGGGCGGAGGCCCTCAACCAGGGCAAGCTGGCGGCACGCGCGATGCTGGGCGACGATGTGGTCTACGACCGCGTCCCGTACTTCTTCTCGGACATCGGGGAGAGCGCCGTCGAATACGTCGGGGTGGGCGGTCCGATGGACCGCGACCTCGTGATCGAACGGGGCGGGGGGTGGGTCGCCTGCCATGTGCGTGACGGCCGGGTGGTCGGCGTCGCCACCCTCGACGCCGGTGACGCGCTGGACGCCGGCCGCGCGGTGGTGCGGGACGGCATCGGGCCCGACGAGGCACGGGAGCGGCTGACCGGCTCCTGAGGTCAGGCCGCCGGCGGCCCGCGACGCGGGCGCAGGCGCACCAGCAGCAGGGTCCGCACCCAGGCGTCGAGCGCCGGCAGTCCCGCGGCGACCAGCAGGGAGGGCACGGCGAGCACCGTCCCGGCCGCGAAGAACGGGCCCCCGTCGCGGTCGGCCCCGCCGGCGATCGCACCGGCGACCACGGAGAGGGCGAGCCCGAGGATGATGGCCGCGGGCGCCAGGGCCAGGCGCAGCGTCAGCGCGCCCCGGCCGATGCGGCGAGCGTCCCACGCCTCGACCGCCGCCGCTCCCGCGCGCGCCGCGCCGACCCAGGCGACGATGGTCGCCGCGGCGGCGACGGCCCCCACGAGCAGCGGCCGCCCGTCGCCGTCGCCGGAGTCGACCCAGCCGGGCATCAGCGCCTCGAGGACGGCCCGCACCGGCGCGTCGAGGCCCGCCCAGAACACCGTCGCGAAGAGCAGGGCGACGAGACCGCCGCCGACGCGGCCCACCGTGAGGGGGCGCGCGACGACCACCGCGACCCCCGCCCGGGCGGCCTCCTCGAGTGTGCGCGGCGCCTCGTCGAGCCGCCCGCCGGTGGCGACCCGCGTGAGCCGCCTACGGAGCCAGCCGGTCGGCCTCACGCTTGCGGGCGATGTCGTCGGTCTGGGCGGCGAGCCACTTGCCGACATGGTTCTCGCGCACGATGCGCTTGATCTCCCCGAGGCGGTCGGCGCGCTCGTCGGGCGGCATCGTCAGCGCCTCATAGAGGGCATCGGCCTGCGCCTCGATGTCGAAGGGATTGATGCTGAGGGCGAACGAGCCCAGCTCCTCGTGGGCGCCGGCGTTCTCCGACAGGATCATCACCCCGTTGCGCTCGTTCACGAGCGGGGCCTCCTTCGCCACCAGGTTCATCCCGTCGAAGATCGGGTTGACGATCAGGGCGTCGAAGTGCTTGTAGGCCGCCATCGCCCGGGGCATGTTGTTGGCGATCTTGAGGTCGATCGGCATCCAGTCGGTCGTGCCGTGCTTCGTGTTGATGTGGCTCACCACGTCCCGGATCCTGTGCAGGTACTCGACGTACTCGTCCACGTCCTGGCGCGAGGGCTGCAGCAGCGCCAGGAACGTGATGTCCTCGTGGAACTCCGGGTGTCGGTCGAGGAAGACATCGAACGCCTTGAACCCGCGCAGGGTGTTCTTCGACAGGTCGGTGCGGTCCACACGCACCACCAGGTGGGCGCGCCGCCGGCGCAGGATCTCCGCCTCCTCCGCCGCCACCTCGGCGCTCTGCGCGGCCTCCTCGAAGGCCCGGGCGTTCACCGAGATCGGGTATGAGCGCACCCATACCTCGCGCCCCTCCCACCGCACGCTGCGCCGCTCGTAGTCGACGGGCACATCCAGCAGCTCCTCGCAGCAGAGGAGGAAGTTCCGCGCGTAGCGCCACGTGTGGAAGGCGACGATGTCGTTTGCCAGCAGCCCGCGCAGGATCGCCTCGCGCATGGTGGGCGGGAGCACCCGCCAGTAGTCGGGTTGGCTCCACGGTATGTGGATGAAGAAGTGCAGGAAGGCGCCGGGATGCCGCTCGCGGATCGCCTCCGGCGCGGTGTAGAGGTGATAGTCGTGCAGCATCACCACCTGGTCGGGGTCATCATCGAGCTCGGCGTTCACGGCGTCCGCGAAGGCCCGGTTGGCGGCCTGGTAGCCGTTCTCCCAGGCGTCGGTCTCGTGCTCGCGGATGTCGGGCGCGTTGCTCAGGTCCCAGAGGTAGTGCTGGATGAACCAGAGCATCGGGTTCGCGATGACGTTGTAGTACCGGTGGTAGACCTCCGGCTCGATGCGCACGAAGCGCAGCCGCGTGTCGATGCCCAGCTCGTCCAGCGGGAAGCTGCCCTCGTGGCGGTCTGCCAGCTCCCAGTCGGACGTGGAGATGGCGGCCGACACCCACAGCGCGGGGGTGTGCTCCACGAGGCCTTTCAGGGCGGTCACCAGGCCTCCGCCCCCGCGCTCGTGCAGCAGCTCCCCGTCCTGGCCGGGCTGGAAGGTGATCGGCCCGCGGTTGGAGACCAGGATGACCCGCTCAGGTCTCGGTGCGCTCACCGCGATCTCCTCTCGCCGCCATCCTCGCCGCGTCGCCGGCGTCCCCGCGGGGTCCCGCCGAGGGCCCTCTTACGACGACAGGTCATGGGAAAACACTCTATCCTTGCCGCCGCGCGCCTCGTGGCCGCCCCTTGAACGTGCTGAACGCCCGTCTCTACCGCACCTGCTGGTTGGTCGCGGGGGTGGCTCTCGTTGTTGCCCTCCTGACCCTGGAGAGCCCGGACCGGGGACCGACCCCTGCCATGCCCGCGTCGCTCGACGGCGCCTCCACGCTCGAGCTGACCGAGTACCTCGGCGGCGTCGCCCCGTCGCGCCCGGCGGGCTCGGAGGCCGACCTGTCGGCCGCCCGCGTCGTGCAGAACCAGTTCGCGCAATTGCCCGGGATGGGCGGCAAGGTGCAGACGCAGGAGTTCGAGGTGCGCGCCGGCGGCCGCCGCGTCGCCCTGCAGAACGTCTACCTCGCCGTCCCCGGCGAGTCCGGCGGCGGCACCCGCGGCGGGGTGCTGGTGGTCGCCCCGCGCGACACCCCGCCGGGCGTCCAGGCGGGCGTCTCGTCCACGGCCATCATGCTGCGCCTGGCGCGCCAGTCGGTGACCACCCGCCATCTGCGCCCCCATCTGTTCGTCTCGACCGACGGCAACACGCTCGGTCAGTCGGGGATGCGCTGGTTCCTCCACACCTTCTCGAGTTTCCCGATCTCGTCGGTGATCGTGCTCGACGGCCTCGGCGACGCGGAGGGCGACCGCGTGCACGTGTGGTCGCGGGGGATGAACAACAGCCAGTCGCTGGAGCTGGCGCGGCTGGCCGCGGAGTCGATCACCCGCGCCGGCGGCCGCCCGGAGGCGGTGCCGGGGCTCGCCAATCAGCTGCTGCGCCTCGCGGTCCCGCAGACCTTCGGCGACCAGGGGGCGGTGGTCGCCGAGGACATCCCGTCGGTGACGCTGTCGGGGCGCTCCGACTCGCCGCTGCATGACGGGCCGGCGCCCACTGAGGCCCGGCTGCAGCTCACCGCGAACGCCGCCGCCGACCTCCTGGCCGTGCTCGACCAGCCCGACGTGGTGGCCTCGCCCGACACCGGCATCGCGCTCGCCGGGCGCGTCGTCCGGCCAACAGTCAGCCGGCTGGCGCTGGCGCTGCTGATGCTGCCGGTCCTGGTCCTGGCCGTCGACGCGCTGGCCCGGGGGCGCCGCGAGGGCGCATCGCTGCGGGCGGGGATGCGCGCCACGCGCGCCCGCATGATCCCGGGCCTGGTGGCGCTGTTCGCCGCGCACCTGCTCGTCCTGTTCGGCGTCTGGCCCGCCACCGCCGCGGGCGCCCCGCCGCAGCCGGGCGATGTGCCGCTCACGTGGGCCGGGGTGCTGGGCGTCGTCGTCGTCGCGGGCGTGTTCCTGGTGGCGTGGCGCGGGGCGCTGCGCGGCGCCCGGCGGCCCGGGCCGGGCGAGGGTCCGGCGGCGCTGCTGGTGCTCTCGGTCCTCCTCGTGCTGCTCTGGCTGCTGAGCCCCTTCGCGCTGCTCCTGGTGCTGCCGGCGGCGCACGCGATGCTGCTGGCGAGCGCCGCCGAGCGCGTGTGGCAGGTGCGGGCCCTGATCGGCGTCGGCCTGCTGCCCCTCCTGATCCTCGCGGTGAGCATCGCCGGGACGCTCGACTCGAACCCGCTGTCGGCGACCTGGTACCTGATCGAGACCGCGGCCGCCGGTGCCCGCGGCGCGACCGGCCCGCTGCTCGGCGTCCTGATCGCCGGTGCTCTGTGGTCGCTGGCGGCCTTCGCGACCGACCGCGCCCGGGAGATCGCCGACCCCGGCGGCGCGGCCCGCCGCCGCCGTCCGCGCGTGAGGCTGCAGATCGAGCGGGTGCCGGTCGGGCGCCGCCGCCGCACCCGTCGCTGACGCCCGGTGCCCTCCGCCGCCGCCGGCCATCCGTATATTCGGCCGATGCCCGACCCCGTGCAGCCCGATCTGATCTCCGTCGTCGTGCCGGTGTTCAACGAGGAGGAGTCGGTCGGCCCGCTGGTCGGTGAGCTGCGTGAGGCGCTGGCCGTGGTGGGTCGCCCCACCGAGATCATCTTCGTCGACGACGGTTCGACCGATCGCACCCCGGCGGAGCTGGAGCGCCTGGCCGGTGTCCACGAGGAGGTCACCGTCGTGACGCTGCGGCGCAACTTCGGGAAGGCCGTCGCGTTGATGGCGGGGTTCAGGGAGGCGCGCGGCGAGGTCGTCGTGACGATCGACGGCGACCTTCAGGACGATCCGTCGGAGATCCCGACGCTCCTGGCCGAGCTGGATGCGGGGGCCGACCTGGTGAGCGGCTGGAAGCGTGACCGGCAGGACCCGTGGAGCCGCCGCGCGGCCTCCAAGGTCTTCAACGGGGTGACCGCCAAGGTGACCGGCAGCACGCTCCACGACCTCAACTGCGGCTTCAAGGCCTATCGGGCGGAGGTGGTCCGCAGCCTGGCCCTGACCGGTGACCAGTACCGCTACATCCCGGTGCTGGCCCAGAACGAGGGCTTCCGCGTGAGTGAGGTCCCGGTCAACCACCGCCAGCGCAAGTTCGGTCGCAGCAAGTACGGCCTGGAGCGTTACCTGCGTGGCTTCCTCGACCTGATGACGATCACGTTCATCGGTCGCTACCGGCATCGCCCGATGCACCTGTTCGGCGGGCTCGGCACGCTGCTGATCGCGATCGGGATGATCATCTGCGCCTACCTGGCGGTGATCTGGTTCCTGGGCGAGGGCATCGGCGGGCGCCCCCTTTTGCTGCTGGGGGTCCTGATGATCGTCGTCGGCGTGCAGCTGTTCACGATCGGCCTGGTCAGCGAGATGCTGCAGCGATACCACGTGCGCCCTCAGGACGAGGAGGCGCGCTCGCGTGTGATGCGGGTGCGCCGCTGAGCGTGCCCCGCGGCGCCGGGGGGCGGGCGTGAGGGTCATGTGGCTGGGCACCTATGAGCGCGCCTATCCGCGTACCCGGGTGCTGGTGGAGGGCCTGCGGCACCTCGGTGTCGAGGTGGTGGAGCATCAGCGGCCCCTGTGGGAGCGCCGGGAGCACAAGACCGGCGGGTTCCTGCGCCCGGGGCCGCTTGTGCGTGCCGGGTTGGGCTATCTGGCGGCGTGGGCGGTGCTGCCTGTGGCGGCGGCGCGCGGCCCGCGTCCGGATGTGGTGGTCGCCGGGTACCCGGCCCAGCCGGACGCGGTGCCGGCCTGGGTGGTGGCGCGCGCCACCGGGGCGCTCTTGGTGGCCGACATGATGATCTCACTGGCCGACACCCTCGCCGGCGACCGCGGCCTTGCGGGCAGGCGCCTGGGCGCGGTCCTCGCCGGAGTCGACCGCCTGACGATGCGCCTGGCCGACATCGTCGTGTGCGACACGCACGCCCACGCCCTGTTTTTCCATGAGCGTTTCGGTGTGGCGTGGGGGAAGCTGGTGGTGGCGCCGGTGGGGGCCCAGCCCGCCGCGTTCCCGCCCTCGCCCGCGCCGGGGGGCCCGCCGCACGCGCTCTTTTACGGCAAGCTGTCGCCGCTGCATGGCCTGGGGACGGTGCTGGAGGCGGCGCGCATGCCGGGGGTGCCGCCGCTGCGCCTGATCGGCGACGGGCAGCTCGGGGGCTGGCTGGGCGACCAGCTGCGCGCCGACCCCCCGCCGGGGGTCCGGTGGGACCGGTGGGTGCCCTACGCGCAGCTGGGGGCCGAGGTGAGCTCCGCGGCGATCTGCCTGGGGGTGTTCGGCACCAGCGCCAAGGCGGCGCGGGTGGTGCCCAACAAGGTGTGGCAGGCGATGGCGGCCGGGCGCCCGGTGATCAGCGCCGACACCCCGGGGATCCGCGAGGCGGTCACCGACGGGGTGTCGGGCCTGCTGGTGCCACCCGGCGATGCGGGCGCGCTGGCCCAGGCGCTGCGGCGCCTGGGCGCCGACCCCGCCCTGCGCGCCCGCATGGGCGAGGCCGCCCGCGCCGCCTACCTGGCCAAGGGCACCCCGGCCGCCGCCGCGGCCCCCCTGCACGAGGCCCTGCGGGAGCGAATCGCCGCCCGGCGGTAGCCGGGCCGGGGTTGCCCCGGCCGGCTAGGACCAGAGGGCGGAGATCGGCACCGCCTCGATGCGGTCATCGAGTCGGAACGACGCCGGGCCCGTGTGGAAGATGATGCCCCGCAGGAAGTCGTCACCCATCTCGTCCCGCATCCACATCAGGTGGCGGGCATCGGAGCGGTCGGGGGCGGCGGACGTCTTGACCTCGATCCCCACCGCCCGCCGATGGCCGACTGTGAGCACCAGGTCGATCTCGTGGCGCCCCCCTCCCGTGCGAAGGTGGCGTATCGAGATGTCCGGATGTCGCGCGCCGATCTCCACGCTCAGCTGGGAGTACACGAGGTTCTCGATCACGGCGCCGAGCAGCCGCCCGTCGCGGAGAATCTGTTCACGGGACACACGTGCCGCGGGCGCGATGAGTGCGGGATCGATGAGGAACCGCTTCGGCATGTGGACCAGCTCCCGCAAGCGGTTGTTGTGCCAGGCCGGTACCCGCTCGATGACATGCAGGCGAGTGAAGATGTCCTCGTACCGCTCGGCCGTCTTTCGCGCCACACCGGCAATCCGGAAGATCGATGCGTGGTCGCAGACCTGCGAGGCGTGCAGGGCGAAGGCTTCGAGATACGCGCGCGCGCGATCCGGGTCGCCGCGACGGAGTATCTCGGCGACATCCCGGTCGATGATGCGGTTGGTGTAAGAGCGGTACCACAGTCCCCTGTCCGCCGGATCCAGCGTGAGGCGTGCTTCGGGGAATCCGTCCGCCAGCGCGATGTCAACGTAGTCGACGTACGTGGGCGCGTCCGCCGGTGGCGGCATGGTCTCGCCGGCGAGTAGGCGGCCCATGAAGTGCCCCGGCGGGGCGCTGTTGATCTCCGCTTCGCTGAGCGGTCCCATCTCGAGGTCCACGATCCGGCCGGTTCCTGGCCACCCTGCACGGTCGGTCCCCGCCCGTACTGATCCGGTGAGGGTGAAGCTCCCGGGCCTGGCGCCGGCATCGCATGCGCGCTTGATCGCGCCGAGGATCTCCGGGACCTCCTGCCACTCGTCGAGCAGGAGCCGCGTGCCCCGGTGCAGCGCCAGGGCGGTGTCGGGGTCGGCCCGGAAGGGGGTCGCCTCCGCCGCGACATCGAGACGGACGATCCTCTCGGTCACCCTTTGTGCCGTCGTGGTCTTCCCACAGGCGCGCGGGCCGTTGAGCATCACCGCCGGATGGGAGCGAAGCGCGCTTTCCAAGGACGTGTCGACGAGACGCGGGAGGTAGGAGTTCACCGCCCGACGGTACCACTTTCCTGCAGTAGTGACTACCACTTTCATGCAGCTGAGAATACCACTTTCCTGGAACTGCGAGTACCACTCTGCTGCAATTCGTGCCATGCGCCGCGGGCGCGTGCAGCGGCGCGCCGGCCCTCGTCCGCTACCCTCCCGCCTCGATGAGCACCACCGAGACCGACCACGCCTGGGGTGACGCGCCCGAGCTCTACGGGCCCCG
>JBKHVQ010000120.1:0-8575 GCA_046569985.1 Thermoleophilia bacterium
GTTCGCCGTTCCCTCGTTCTCGAGGTCGAACACGAAGTCCGGGGTCATGAACGTGTTGAACGGCATCGTGCGCATGTCGGTGTTGCGCTGCACGATCTCGGCGAAGGAGTTCGCCTCGATCTCGGGCAGGAGGTTCAGGCCCTCCAGGCGGGCGAGGTAGTAGAAACGGTCTCCGCTCTGGAGCTTCTCCAGCGTCGTGCGGAAGACGTAGGCGAAGGTGGGCGACAGCATGCTGGTGAGCGCCGCCGCCGGGGCCGGCGCCTCGGCGAGTCCGCCGATCCAGAAGTCGACGTCCTCAAGGCCCGTCGGCTGGTTCGCCCACAAGCCCGTGCTGTTGAGGAAGTCCAGACGGTCAGCAGGGGCACCGGTTCCGCCGAGAACGAGGAGAGTCGCCGCCTCGCGCTTGGCAGCGCTGGTCGCGGCGGTCGTCACCGTGTCGTGCAGACCGTAGGCGGCCACGAAGTTCACCAGCGATTCCGGGTGCCGGAGTGCCAAGCCGAAGTCGGCCCAGTTCTGGTGCGGAGCCAACGACGGGTCCTGCGTCTGCTGGAAGAGGTGGCGCCGGGCCTCGTTCAGGCTCGGCACGCCGGTCTCCCGGGCTCGGGTGAGGTTGAGGGTCGGGAGGTCGAGCGGCAGGCCCAGCAGGTTGTTGCGCAGAGCCTCGGTGGTGAACTCGTCGATCTCGTTGCCGACCTGGCGGCTCATCCCGCGGGCGATCGCCCCCGCGGCCTGCTCCGCGGTGAGAGTGCCATTTTCGTCGAACCCGATCGGGTTGAGGAACGCTGCGATCAGGGTCTGACTGCGATCGGCGCCGTCCGCGTTCACCACATCGACGGTCTCGGTCAGCATCGAGTGGCCGAAGCGGTACACCACGTGCGCGAATTCGGCGACGATCGTTGGATCCACATCCTCGGAGTAGGCGACGAACGCCTGCACGTTCGGCTCGACGGTGCGCGCGAACTCCTCGAACACCAGGTGCTGGTACTCCATCTCGGCCACAAAACGGGCCGCCTGGAAGATCCGCTCGCCATCGAAGGCCAGGCTATCGACGGTGGCCTGTGTCGCGTCACCGGGCAGGGCGCCGAGGTCCGTGCGCAGCCACTCGTTGAGGAACGCGAGGTCGTTGCCGGAGACCGCGTACTGCACGACCCTCCTGCGGATCTGCTCGGCCATGCGGTTGTGCTCGGCGTGGAAGGTGTGGTGGACGGCGGTGAGGCCGATGTTCTCGTTCGCGCGGCCGTCACCGGCCACGAAGTGCTGCGCCAGGAGGGGGACGTTGTGCGAGTTGTCCGGCTTCGGCGCGGCGCCGTGGGCGATGTCGTCGAGGAACGCGTGGTTCGAACGCACCGCGTTGGTCGTGGCGACCGGCGCGGCGAGGTTGGCCGGCACGGTCGTCGTGCCGCCAGGGGCCTGGACGACGAGCTGCGGCATGCCGTTGCCGCCGGGCAGGAACCGGCCGTACTGGTCGACCATGACCATCGGCGCGTTGACGGCGTCCATGTCGACCAACTGGATCCCAAGAACGTTCGCGGCCTGCGCCTTGACGTCCGCCCACGTGGCGAGCCCGCCGTTTTGGCCCAGCATGCGGCCGGTCGGGATGGGGACCTGGTTTGGCGCCGTGCCGACCAACTCGTATTCCCGCAGGAAGAAGTGGATCGATCCGTGCGAGCCGTAGGTCTGCTGCTGATCGATGAACGGCGTGGTCTTGTTCACGCTCTCGCGGATGTCGTCGGCAGTGCCGAGCAACCCATCGGGGCCGGGCTGCGCCTGCGTGGTGGCGCGGGTGAGGACCATGAAGCGCTGATCCACGGGCGGTGGGTTCGCCGGGTCATCGGCCGTGTTCGCGATACCGTCGGCACCCACGATCAGCGGGTCGTCGTCCTTCAGCGGCACCACCACGCTGCCGTTGCCGCCCTTGGGCACGAGGTCGAGTCCGTGGTCGAAGAACTGGCCGAACAGCGTCATCCACGAGCTGAACGGGGCTGCGAGGCCGCCGTCGGGGGCGATGTTGGGGATGACGTTGAGGTCAGGCGTCGCCGGGTTGCTGTCGTGGTCGACGGTGTCGCCCCCGGCGCGAATCCTTGCCTCACGCGCGGCCTCGTTGGCGACCGTCTGGTCGGCGACCAAGTTGCTGATCTGCCGCGGGCGCGAGTCGGAGACCAACGAGTTCGGGTCCGGGGCCGGCGTGCTGGGGTCATCGTCGACGGTATCGTCTGCATAGCTGGTGGCGACGCCCGGAGGACCGAACGGTAGGTCCTCAGCGTCCTTGAACTCGCTCGGCAGCAGGCGTGGGAAGAGCTCGTCGGATGCTCCCCATTTCTCGCGGCCCGGGATCAGGTTGTTCATGGAGCCGTCCACGGTGCGCAGACCCCACGGAAGGCGCAGGTCGGGGACCTGGTTCGGGCCGTTGCCCAGCAAGGCGCCGCCGCCGGCGTGATTCTCGGAGATCTTGATCTGCTGCAGGATGAAGTCGAGGTCGCCCTTCGCCACGGTGACCGCGCCGGCCTGCGTCCCCGCGGTGCTGCCCACCAAGACGGCGGCCGTCAGCAGGCCCCCGATGCCGATCCGGGTCCTCTTGCGTCGTACCGGGCGTCGCCTCATGCGGTTTCTCCCCTGCGAGTTTGCGTCCGGGGCGACGGTATGGCAGCGCCATGGGCCGGCTCTACTGACCGGATGGGTGGGTTCTCCTAATCTTTCGGCGATGAGATGGTCAAAATTGGTCTCGCGCGCGGCCCCGGCGGGCGGTTCGGCGAGACGACATCCGCGGGTGTGCGCGGGCGCCCGGGGACCGGGCGCGGAGTCCCGTTGCCGCCTCGCTCAAGCCGCCGTCCGCCGCGGTCGATACGTGCCGCGTGAGCACGTTCCGGTTCCGACTCGAGAGGGTCCTCGATCACCGCTCCCGTCGTGAGGAGATGGTGCGCCAGGAGTTGGCGTCGGCCATCGCGGCCGTCGTCGCCCAGCAGGAGCGGGCCGTCGAGGCGAAGCGCAGGGCCGAGGACGAGACCGCGGGATTCCGCGCGCTCGTCTCCGGGCCGATCGCGCTGAGGGACCTTCGCGCGAAGCACCAGGATCTCCTCCTGGCGCGCGGACGGGCGGCTCACGAGGCGAGCGTGGTGGGGCAACTGGAGGGCGTCGCCGACGACCGGCGCGCCGATCTTGTGCGCGCCAGCCAGGACCGCGAGGCCCTGTCGCGCCTGCACCGCAACGCCGAGGAGCGACACCGGGCCGAGTGGGCCCGCGTGGAGGCGAACACGCTCGACGAGCTCGCTCTGCGACGAGCCGGGCGCGGCCCGGGTCGCGCCGCATGAGCGCAGGCCACACACCCACCGAAACGAGGTGGTGACAGGATGATTGCCGCCCAGCTCGGGCCGCCGCAGGCGGCCGGGGCGCGAGGGCGGGCAGCGGAGGAGCTTGCCGGTGAGACCGGGAGGCCCGCGGAAGACGGCGGCGCCTTCTCGGCCCTGCTCGGGGAGACCGCGGCCGCACCGGCCGCCCCCGCCGCTCCCGACGCACCGCCGCCCGCGCCCACCGCAGCCGGACCCCTGACGGGGGAGCTGCCCACTTCGACCGACGCCGACGCCGCCGGTCCCGCACCCACCCCACCCGCTCCGGCGCCCGCCCCGGCGCCGCCCGCCGGCGCCGCCGGGCCGCCCGCCGAGCCCGTCGCGACCGGCGAGGAGCCGGCGGCGGTACCCGCCGAGCACCCGCACGGTCCCGCCGGCAACGCGAGCCCCGTGGCCCACGCCGCCGCCGCCGCCGCCCATTCGGGCGCCGGTGGCCAGGCGGTGCGCGCCGCCGTGCACGCCGCCCGTCAACCGGCGGACACGGAGGCCATCACCGGGAGCGCGACGGGGAGCACCACGGAGAGCACCGAGGCCCCCGCGGCCAGGCCCCCCGCGCCCCCGGCGACCGCCGCGGCGCCGTCGGCGACGGTTCCCGCGTCGACTCCCGCTCCCGCGCCCGGCGACACCGGGACGGGCGCCGACCCGGACATCGCTCTGGCGGCTCCGGCACCCGCGGCCGGCGGACCGGCACCGACGGCGGCCGCCACGAGCGCCCCGGTTTCCGCGCAGGCGGCCGGCGGAGCGGACGACCCCCCGCCCGAGGAGCCCCCGGCTCCCGCGGCCCTGGTCACGGTGGCGCTCTCGCGCACCGACGCGCAGGCCCCGGAGCGCGCCGCCCGCGCCCCCGCCGGCGAGCAGGCCGGCGCCCCGGCACGCGCCGAGGCGCCCGCCGCCCCGGCCGGGCCTCCCGCGCCACCCGCGCCCCAGGCGTCGAGCACCGGCGTCTCCCACGCGGCCGGCGCATCGGTGCTGGCCCGCGCCACCAGCGCGGCCGAACTGGCGCACGAACTGGGTGCCAGGATGCGCATGGCGGTGCGCGAGGGCGGCCGCGAGCTGGTGGTGAACATGCGGCCCGCCGAGCTCGGTCACGTGACCGTGCGCGTGACGATGGTCGACGGCGTGCTCACCGCCCAGATCGCCGCCGACCGGCCCGAGGCGGCCAGGCTCCTGCAGCAATCGCTGCCGCAGCTCGGCGCGGTGCTTCAGGACCTCGGCTACTCGGTCGATGGCCTGGATGTGTCGTACGCCGGACAGCAGGGACGCCCCGGGCATGAGGCCTCGGACGCCGCGCGGGAACGCTCCTCCGCGGGCGGCACCGAGGGCGCGGACGGCGAGACCACGGTGGCGGCTGAGCCCGGCGCGACGGCTGCGGCCCCCTCGCCGCCCGGCGCGGCCGACGGCAACCGCCTCGACATGCTCGCGTAGGGGAGGGGGACGGCGATGGACATCACATCACTGACCGGGGGCTTCGCGTCCACGGGCCCGGCTGCGGGCGGCACGGGGGAGGGCGCGGGGATCTTCTCCTCCGACGGCTTCCTCCAGCTCCTGGCGGCCCAGATCAGCAACCAGAACCCGCTCGAGCCGATGAAAGACACCGAGTTCATCGCCCAGATGGCGCAGTTCTCGCAGCTCGAGCAGACCACCAACCTCGCCCGCGACATCCGCGGCCTCACCATGGGCCAGCAGCTCTCCCAGGGAGCGGCGCTCATCGGCCGAGAGGTGTCCTATGAGACCTCCGGCGGGGAGCTGGTGCGCGGCATCGTCGAGCGGCTGTGGGTCTCCGCCGACGGCCGCGACATGAAGCTCGCGGTCGGCGGCGTCAGCATCGACGTCGGTCAGATCGTGACGGTGGAATCGTGAGCGGCGTGGACGTCACGGCCCTCGCGGGCATCGAGCGCGCCACCCGCACCGGCGCCCCCGCGGGGGCCCGGCGCGCCGACGGACCGGCCCAGGCGGGCTTCGATCGCCTGCTCGACCAGCGCCTGCGTGGCGCCGGCCCCGAGCACGCCGGGGCGGTGCGCTGGAGCGCGCACGCGGTGGAGCGCCTCGCTCAGGGGCGCGTCCCCGTGAGCGCCGAGATGCAGGAGCGCCTGCGGGGCGCGGTCGACGACCTGGCCGCGAAGGGCGCGCGGGAGAGCCTCGTGCTCATGGACGGGCTCGCGCTCGTCGTGTCGGTCGCCAACCGGACGGTCATCACCGCCCTCGGCACCGACCGCATGAAGGACCAGATCTTCACCAACATCGACAGCGCGGCGGTTCGCTGACCGCACCCCGCGCCACATCGGAGCCCGGGCTGGACCTCATGGAGGGGGTCCGGGCACCAACTGCCACCCACTGGGGAAGGACACCCTCACCATGATGCGTTCCATGTTCGCCGGCGTCTCCGGCCTGCGTAACCACCAGACGATGATGGACGTGATCGCGACCAACATCTCGAACGTCAACACGTTCGGCTACAAGTCGCAGCGGGCCACGTTCTCGGACGCGCTCTACCAGAACCTCTCCGGCGCGGCGGCCCCGACCGCCAACACCGGCGGCACCAACGGCCAACAGGTCGGACTGGGCATGACCCTGAATTCGATCGACAGCCTGATCACCCAGGGCAACAGCCAGAGCACCGGTGTCGTCACCGACATGATGATCCAGGGCGACGGCTTCTTCCGCGTCGCGGTGGCGGGCAGCACGTTCGGCGGCGTGGGCGGCAACGACCGCACCGCCGGCGGCGAGGTCTACACGCGCGCCGGCAACTTCAGCTTCGACGCGGCCGGCCACCTGGTCACCACCGACGGCCTCTATGTGCTCGGCACCGTCGCCGCCACCGGCAACGAGGGCCGCCTGCAGGTCGACCCCGCCAACACCGCGGCCATCAACGTGGACAGCGCCGGCGTCGTGACCGCCATCGACACCGCCGGCGTCGCCACCACCATCGGCACCCTCAGCCTCGCGAAGTTCCCGAACGCCGCCGGCCTGGAGCGCCTCGGCGGCAACCTGTGGCGCCAGTCGAACAACTCCGGCGCGGCGGTGAACGGCGCGCCCGGTGGCGTCGCCGGCCACGGCTCGGTCGTCCCCGGCGCCCTCGAGATGAGCAACGTCGACCTGGCCCTCGAGTTCACGAACATGATCATCGCCCAGCGCGGATTCCAGGCCAACGGCCGTGCCATCACGACCTCGGACGAGATGCTCGCCGAGCTGGTGAACCTGAAGCGGTAGGACGACCCGATGAGGGGCGGCGCCCGGTGAGGCACCGCCCCTCGTGACCCGCGGGCCGCGTCGTCGCATCGCCGCTGACGCGGCCCTCAGGGGAATGGCCGGCGCGGCCGATAACCCCGGCGGGTCGACGGATCGACCCGCACGCTGTCGGAAGGATCTGACGTGATCACCCTGCACAAGCTCAACGGGGACCGGTTCGTCCTCAACGCCGACCTCATCATCAGCGTCGAGGCCAACCCGGACACCCTGATCTCGATGGTCGACCGGCGCACGATGATCGTGCGCGAGCCCGTCGTCGAGGTCGTCGGCGCCGTCATGGACTACCGGCGCGCCGTCTCCGCCGGGCAGCACCTGGTCCCGGTCCCCGGGGAGGCGCGCTGATGTCGGTGATCATCGGCCTCGCCCTCGCCTGGGTCCTCATCGTCGTCGGGATGCTGCTCAAGGGCGGCACGATCATCGGGATCGTCAACCTCCCGGCGTTCCTGATGGTGATGGGCGGCACCTTCGGCGCCCTCATCGCCTCATACGGCCTCAAGAGCGTGACCTCGATGTTCTCGCTCATGAAGACCTCGATGAAGGAGCCGCCGGACACCCGGCCGCAGATCATCGAGCAGCTCGTCGGGTACAGCGAGAAGGCCCGCCGCGAGGGGCTCCTGGTGCTTGAGGACGACGCCCGCAACGCGGAGGACCCGTACCTCGCCCGCGGGGTGCGCCTGGTCGTCGACGGCACCGACCCCGAGCTGGTCAAGGACATCATGGAGACCGAACTCGACGCGATGGAGGAGCGCCACAAGAAGAACCAGCAGGTGTTCGTCGCCGGTGGCGGCTTCGCGCCGACGATCGGCATCCTCGCGACAGTGCTGTCGTTGGTGTCGGTGCTGCAGCACCTCGACAAGCCCGACACCCTCGGGCCCGCCATCTCGGCCGCATTCCTCGCCACCTTCTACGGCGTCGCCGTCGCCAACATCTTCTTCTACCCGGTGGGCAACGCCCTGAAGTCGCGCACCGAGCAGGAGGTGTCCAAGCGGACGCTGATGATCGAGGGCGTCCTGTCGATCCAGAGCGGCGACAACCCGCGCGTGCTGGCCGAGAAGCTGTGGAGCTTCCTGCCGGCCGACCAGCGGCCCGCCAATGACGCCGCGGACTCCTCATCGAGGGCGGGCGCGTCCGAGCGGTCCGAGCGCATGGCCAAGGCGGCCTGACGGTGGCCCGGCGCAAGAAGCGCGAGGAGGAGCACGTCGATGAGCGCTGGCTGATCACCTACGCCGACGTGCTCACCCTCATGTTCGTTCTGTTCATGGTGCTCTTCTCGATCAGCGTCGTGAACACGAGCAAATTCGACATGCTGAAGCAGACCCTTCAGGAGGCCTTCAGCGCCGGTATCACCGATGGCGGCGAGAGCGTCCTGAACGAGATGGCGAAATCCGCGGGCCTCGACGTGCCGGCGGGGAGCGTGATCGCGCCGGTCATGCCGGCCGCCGGCGGCACCGACGCCGCGACGCAGACCGCCCAGGCGCTGGAGAACCGCCAGCTCGAGGCCGTCAGGCGCGCCATCGACGCCACCGTCGAGCGCGCCGGCCTGAAGGCCAGCGTCACCACCCGCATCGATCAGCGCGGCCTGTGGGTGCGCCTCGCCACCGATGGCGTCCTGTTCGACTCGGGCTCCGCGGCTCTGCGCCAGGAGGGCGCCGACCTGCTCGACCCGATCTCGATCACCCTCAAGCGCCTGCCGAACCCGGTGCGCGTCGAGGGGCACACCGACAGCAACCCGATCTCCACGCCCGTGTACGCCTCCAACTGGGAGCTCTCCGGTGGCCGCGCCGCCGCCGTCGTGCGCCGGCTCGCGTCGAACGGCATGCCGGGCGGACGGCTCGAACTCTCAGGGTTCGGCGACACGCGGCCGATCTCAACCAACGACACGGCGGCCGGGCGCGCCGCCAACCGACGGGTCGTCGTCCTGGTGCAGCGCGTCCAGGGCACCGGCGCGCTCACCCCGTAGCGCTTTCGACAAGGCAAGGATG
>JBKHVQ010000121.1:0-8236 GCA_046569985.1 Thermoleophilia bacterium
CTTCGGCACCAGCACGCCCGAACTGGTCACCGGGATCCTCGCCGCGAGCCAGGGCTCGCTGGACATCGCGGTAGGCAGCGTCGTGGGATCGAACATCGCGAACCTCACCCTGATCGCGGGGGCGGCGACCGCGATCGCCTCGATCACCATCGCGTCGGTCACCCTGCGGCGCGAGGCGCCGCTCGCGATCGCCGCTACGGTGCTGCTGGCGGTGCTCCTCATCGGCGGGCTCACCCGCCTCGACGGCCTGATCTTGGCGGCAGGGTTCGCCGTGGCGATGGGCCTGATGCTGGCCGGCGCCCGCGGCACCGACGAGCCGCTCACCGAGGAGGTCGACCACTACGCGGCTGCCGGCCCGGGGCCGGGCCGTGAGTGGCTGCGCGCCGGCCTCGGGCTCGTCGGTGTCGTGGCGGCTTCCCAGGCGCTGGTGTGGGGCGCGAGCGGGCTGGCGACCGAGTTCGGCGTGTCGGACGCCGTGATCGGCCTCACGGTCGTGGCCATCGGCACCTCGCTGCCCGAGCTGGTCACGTCCATCCAAGCGGCCCGTCGCGGAGAACCCGACCTGATCGTGGGGAACCTGCTGGGCTCCACGGTGTTCAACTCGCTGGCCATCGTCGCCGTCGCCACGCTGATCGCCCCGGGGCCGATCGACGAGGTGGAGGTGCTGCCCGTGATCGCCATGGTCGGCGTCACCGCGCTGGCCGGCCTGACGATGGCGAGCGGGCGACGCCTCGCCCGGATCGAGGGCGTCGCGCTCGTCGCGCTCTACGCGGTCCTGCTGCCCCTGGTGGTGCTGTAGCGCCCCGGGCCCGCCCGGGCGGCCCGGCGGGCACGGGGCGCCGGTCTATTTGAGGAAGTCGGGGACCTCGAGCGCGTCGTCCGGGAGGGCGAAGCCCTCGCGGTCGCGCTTCTCCAGCGCGATGCGCCGGGGAGCCGGCGTCTCGGCCGGCACCGAGCGCTCGCGGCGCGGCGGCAGGCTGTCGTCGCGGCCATAGCGCGGAGCGCTGCGCTGCTCGCGGCCGGGGGACTCGGCCTCGGCGGCCTGGTTCCCATCGAAGCCGGTGGCGATGACGGTGACCCGCAGTTGGTCCCCCATCGTGTCGTCGATGACCGCGCCGAAGATGACGTTGCACTCCTCGTGCGCCGCCTGGCGGATGATGCTGGCCGCCTCGTCGATCTCGAACAGGCCCATGTCGGAGCCGCCGGTGATGTTCAGCAGCACGCCGGTGGCACCGGCGACGGTGGTCTCCAGCAGCGGCGAGGAGATCGCGGCCTGCGCGGCCTCGGCGGCCCGGTTCTCGCCAGAGGCGACGCCGATGCCCATCAGCGACGCGCCGGCGTCCTGCATGATCGTGCGCACGTCGGCGAAGTCGAGGTTGATGATGCCGGGCACCGTGATCAGGTCGGTGATGCCCTGCACGCCCTGGCGCAGCACGTCGTCGGCCATCTTGAACGCGTCGAGGATCGAGGTGCGCCGCTCGACGACCTGGATCAGGCGCTCGTTCGGGATGACGATGACCGAGTCGACCTGCTTCTTGAGCTCGTCGATGCCGTCCTCGGCGCGACGGGTGCGCTGTACGCCCTCGAATGCGAACGGGCGCGTGACGACGCCGACGGTGAGGGCGCCCTGCTCGCGGGCGATCTGCGCGATCACCGGAGCCGCCCCTGTGCCCGTGCCGCCACCCTCGCCGGCGGTGACGAACACCATGTCCGCCCCGCGCACGGCCTCCTTGAGCTCCTCGCGGCTCTCCTCGGCGGCGTCGCGGCCGACCCGGGCGTCGGCGCCCGCGCCGAGTCCCTTGGTGATGGTGCCGCCGATGTGGATCTTCACGTCCGCGTCGCACATCGCCAGCGCCTGGGCGTCGGTGTTGACGGCGATGAACTCGACCCCGCGCACACCCGCGTCGATCATGCGGTTCACGGCGTTGGTGCCGCCCCCGCCGACGCCGATGACCTTGATCACGGCCAAGTAGTTGTTGGTCTCCACCTGTGCTCATCCCCTTCGGCGGGCGCCGACGACGAGCCCCGTGGCGTCGCCGATCGGCACAGCTCTACCGGTGTTTCCGATAACCCTCAAGCAGTACATGAGGTGGGGAAATCGGGGTCTGCGCGGTCTGAGAACCCGACGCAGGCACGACTTCGCCACATTGGAAGCTAACCGTCCACCGGAGCCCTGTCAAGCAACTCTCAGGCGCGCGTCGAGATTTTACGGACCCTCAGTCTCAGGCTCGATCTATGCCTGAGTGTTATTCGGGGATCTCGTCGCTGGCCAACGCCTCGTCGGTCACCTCGCCGAGACCGCCGACCGCGGGGTGCTCGGGCACCGACAGGTCGACGTATGTCGCGGCTGCCGCCTCCTCCGGGTTGAGCGCCTCCAGCACCAGGCCGAGCGCCGTCGCCTTCGCGACCAGGCGCACCGGGCGCCCCAGCCTCAACTCGGGCCCGCCGTCGAGACGCGCGAGCGCCGTGCCGCCCTGCACCATCCGGAGGTCGCGCACACGGGCGGCGAGCGCCGGGTCGAGGGCCCCGAGGAAGGTGACGATGGCCGACTCGGCGTCGGGCAGCTGCGCGCCCGGCGCCGGCGTCGCGGCCGGCAGGCTCAACCAGCCGAGCGCGGCGGCCCCCTCGCTGCCGTCGAGCACGCGGCCGTTCGAGCCGACCAGCACCGTGCCGCCATCGGTGCCGCGGGCGTGCGCGATCGGCCGGACCTGCGTCACCTGCACGCCGAGGGCACGCGGCCAGTTCCGCACCACGGTGATCGACTCGACCCACGGGAAGGGGCGCGCCGCCTCCTCCATGGCGGCGCGCGGCGGCGAGAGCACGCTGCCGCTCTCCCCCGCACCGGTGAGCGCCGCGCCCAGCTGGGCGCGGGCGGCGCGGTCGTAGCCGCGCACGTTGCCTCCGTGCACCGCCAGCAGCGGGCCGATGAGCGCCCAGTAGGCCAGCGCCGCCGCGGCGAGGGCCCCCAGCAGCCACAGCGAACGGTTCCGGCGGCGCCGGCCGAGGTCGCGGGCCACCGAGCGACGGCGCTCGCGCAGGGCCGGATGCTCGGGCGGCCCGGCCGGGGGCCGCCGCTCGCGCGTCGCCGTCGCGCGGGTGCGCTCGCGGTCGCTCACCGCTCCTCCAGTGGCGGTGCGACGATGCCCCGCAGCGGGTCGAGGTAACGCACCTCGGGGTGCAGCAGCGGTCCGCCGGCGGCGGCCACACGGCGGCGGCCCTCCGCCATCAGGGCCAGCACATCCGCGGCGCGGCAGCCGGCGGACGCCTCGATGAAGTTGGCGTGCACCGGCGAGAAGCGCGCGCCGCCGATGGCGAGCTCCTTGCAGCCGGCCGCCTCCAGGAGGCGCCCGGACGAATCGCCCGGGGGATTGGTGAAGACGCTCCCGAAGGTGCGCACGCCCTGCGGCTGGGTCGCGCGCCGTCGGCCGCGGAACTCGGCGAGGCGCGCCGCGATCCCATCGGGGTCGCCGGGGCGCAGCGCGAAGCAGACCAACGTGACGACATCGCCCGGCCCGACCGCCGAGCGGCGATAGCCGAACGCCAGGTCGTCCGGGCCGACGCGGCGCCGCCCGGCCGCGGAGCACACGAGCGCCCAGCCGAGGTTCTGGGCGAGCTCACCGGCGTGGGCGCCCGCGTTCATCGCGACGGCGCCACCGGCGGTGCCCGGGATGCTCGCCCCCCACTCCAGCCCCTCCAGGCCGGCGTTCGCGGCGCGCTGCACCGCCCGGGGCAGCGACGCCCCCCCACCGCACCACAGGCTCCCCTCGCGCAGGGAGATCGCGGTCAGCGCGCCGCCCAGGCGCAGCACCAGGCCACGGAAGCCCTCGTCGGAGATCAGGAGATTCGAGCCGCGCCCCACCACAGCCACGGGGATGCCGCGGTCGTCCGCCCAGGCCAGCGCCGCCACCGCCGCCCGGGATGAGCGCACCTCGGCCAGCCAGTCGGCGGGACCTCCGACGCGGATCGTGGTGAGCGGGGCGAGCGGGGCATCCCGGAGGATGCCGGCGGGCTCAGGGTGAGGTTGCTCCATCTGGATAGAGCTTTTGCAGGCGGGCCACCAACTCCTGCCCCAGCCGGGTCACATCGCCCGCGCCCATCGTGATGAGCAGGTCCCCGGGACGCGCCTCGGCGAGGGCGAGATCGGCCGCCTGATCGAGGGTCTCGGCGTACAGGGTCCGCGTGGCGGCCCCCGGGACGGCGGCGGCCACCTCGCGCCCCCCCACCTGGGGGTCGGCCGGCTCGCGGGCCAGGTACACCTCGGTGACGATGGCGATGTCGGCGCCCGCGAGGGCCGCGCCGAGCTCATCGCACAGCGCCCGGGTGCGCGAGGGCAGGTGCGGCTGGAAGATGACGACGATCCGGCCCGGGTCCGACTCGCGTGCGGCGGCGAGGGTGGCGGAGATCTCCGCGGGGTGGTGCGCGTAGTCGTCGACCACCCGCACGCCGCCCGCGACCCCGCGCTCCTCCATCCGCCGCCCCACCCCGGTGAACCCCGCGAGGCGTGCGGCCGCGTCGTCCAGCGGCACCCCGCACCAGTCGGCGAGCACCAGGGCGCAGGCGGCGTTGGTGGCGTTGTGCAGCCCCGCCACCGGCAGGGGCACCTCCACCCGGCGCCCGTCGGCCAGCACCATGACGAAGCCCGCCACCCCCGCCGGGCGCTCGATCGTGCAGGCCGAGCCCGGCACGTCCCCCACCGCGCGCACCTCGCAGGGCGCGGCCTCGGCGCAGATGCGCGCCTCCTCGTCGGGGCCCACCACCAGCAGCCCGTCCACCGGAAGCGCGGCGATGAAGGCGCGGAAGACCTGGCGCACCTCGTCGAGGCTGGCGTAGGTGGCGTGATGGTCGTGGTCGACGTTCAGCAGGATCGCGGCCTCGGGACGCAGGTTCAGCAGCGACCGGTCGCTCTCGTCAGCCTCCGCCACGAACCACGGACCCGCGCCCCAGCGCGCACCGGTGCCCTCGCCCCCCTCGATGGTCGCGCCGACGCACGCCGAGGCGTCACCGAGGGCCGTGGCCAGCATCGCGCTGGTCGTCGACTTCCCGTGCGCGCCCGCGACGGCCAGGCCCCGCTTGCCGCCAATCAGCTCGGTGAGGAACTCGGAGCGGTGCATCACCGGGATGCCGCGCGCGCGCGCGGCGACCAACTCGGGATTGTCGGCGGAGACGGCGGTCGACGCCACCACGGCGTCGACATCACCGGCGAGGGCGTCCGACCCGTGGCCGGCGCGTGCGTCGACCCCCAGCGCCCGCAGGGTGGCGAGCACCTCGGAATCGTCGCGGTCGGTCCCCGCGACGCGGTAGCCGGCGCCCACAGCGAGCCGGGCGAGCGCGCTCATACCGGCGCCGCCGATGCCGACCAGGTGGACGGCGCGAGCGCTCACGCGGCGCGCCGGCGGCGGCGCGGCACCAGACGGGCGGCCCCGCGGCGCGCGCGGCCGACCACGCGACGGATGCGGCCGCGGCGGCGGCCGTCGCCCGCCAGCGCCATGGCCTCCTCCGCCACCCGGTCGGCAGCCTCGGGCCGCCCCACCGCCCGGGCGGCGTCGGCCATCGCCTCGAGACGGTGCCGGTCGGCCAGCAGGGCCCCCACCAGCTCGCGCAGGTGCTCGCCGGTGCAGTCCCCATCTGGCAGCACCACCGCAGCCCCGGCCTCGGCCAGCCACGCCGCGTTCTTCGCCTGGTGGTCGGCGGTGGCGTGCGGATACGGCACCAGGATGGACGGTCGCCCGATGGCGGCCAGCTCGAACACCGACCCGCCCGAACGCGACACCACCAGGTCGGCGGCGGCGATCGCATCCGGCAGGTTGTCGAGCCATCCGATCAGGCGGTAACGCGGGCCGGCATCGCGCCCGGCGAGCATCGCGCGCGCCTCCTCGAGCTGCCCGGGGCCGGCGACGTGGATGATGTCGACGGGCGGGTCGTGGCCGAAGGCCTCGGTGGCGGCCACGTTGAGGGTGCGCGCCCCCTGGCTGTCGCCGACCACCAGCACGACGGTGGCATCGGGGTCGATGCCGAAGGCCCGCCGGCCGGCGGTGCGCGTGGCGTCGACCACCTCCGGCGCGACGGGGCGCCCCGTCACCAGGTAGCGGCCGCCGGTGCGCCCGGGCAGCGGGAAGGCCAGCGTCACCCGCCGGGCGAGCGGTGCCGCCATGCGGTTCGCCACGCCCATGTGCGAGTCGGCCTCCATCAGCAGCACCGGGCGGCGCGTCAGCCACGCCGCCAAGGCGACCGGGCCCGCGACATAGCCGCCCGCGCCGATCACCACGTCGGCACGACGACGGTGCAGCACGCGCATCGCCCTCGGCACCGCGAGGATCGTCGTGAACACGGTGCGCGCGTTGCGAAGCGACAGGCGCCGCTGGAAGCCGCGCATCGGGATGGCGTCCTCCGGGTACCCCGCCGCCGCCACCCGCCCCGAGGCGCTCGCGCCCCGGGCCCCGATGAAGGCGACCTCAGCCCCGCGCGCCCGCAGCGCCGCGGCGACCGCCAGCGCGGGCATCACGTGTCCCCCGGTCCCGCCCGCCGCGATCACGGCGGTCGCCGACCGGGACGACCCGGCCCGAGGTGGCGTGTGCGGTTGAACGGCGCCCGATGTTGACAAGGATTCCCGTGCAGCTCAGAAGGATGATCAGGCTGCTGCCGCCGAACGAGACGAACGGCAGAGTCAGCCCCGCGACCGGGATGATGCCGAGGACGGCCCCCATGTTGATGACCGCCTGCATCACCACCATCACGGTGATGCCCGCCGCCACGACCTGCTGATGGAGGTCCTGCGCCCCCAGCGCGATGCGGTACCCGGCGAACGCGAACATCGCGAAACCGGCGAGCAGCGCAACGACGCCGATGAGCCCCAGCTCCTCCCCCACGGTCGCGAGGATCATATCCGTGCTGGCCTCCGGGAGGTAGAAGGCCTTCTGCACCCCGTCGCCGAGGCCGACTCCCGAGATGCCACCGACGCCCACGGCGATCTGCGCCTGCAGCCCCTGGTAGCCGGAATCGCCGGCGGCGGCCGACGGGTCGAAGAACGCCATCAGCCGTTCGCGCCGGTAGGGCTCGGCAACGATCAGCAGGAACAGCGGCAGCGCCGCGGCGGCCATGACGGCCGCGATGTGGCGCAGGTGGGCGCCGGCGACCACCAGCATCGCCATCAGGATGACGCCGAGGACGACGGCGCCGTCCATGTCGGGTTCGATCATGACCAGGAAGCCGAGGGCCGCGGCCACGCCGAAGAACGGCACCAGTCCGCGCGGCTCGCGCACCATCGCGGGCCGGGTGGCGACCATGTGGGCGACCCAGAGCACCAGGGCGAGCTTGGCCAGCTCCGAGGGCTGGATGTTGCCCAGCGGGCCGAGGGCGATCCAGCGGCGCGAGCCGTTGACGCTGGTGCCGATGCCGGGGATCAGCACCGCGATGAGCAGGACGCCGGTGACCACGATCAGCAGGGGGCCGAGGCGCCGCAGGCCCGTGGGGCTCATGCGGGTGAACGCGAAATAGGCGCCGGCGCCGAGCAGCGCATAGATGATCTGGCGGGTGACCTGCTCGGTGGGGTCGCCCTGTGTCAGCAGCGCCGTCGCGCTGGAGGTCGAGTAGACCATCACGATGCCGAAGCAGACCAGCGCCATCACCGTGACGATCAGGATGTTCTCGGGCCGCACGCCGCCGAGGCGCTCTCGCGGGCTGGGGGTGTGCGAGCGACCGGCCACGGTCCGATCATGTTCGCCACGGGCCCGCGGGACCCTGCCGCGCGCACGTGCCGCGCGGCATGAATCGCGGTCGGCGTCTCCCCTTTTTTTTCGACAGATCATGTGTTGTAAATTGACCGTATGGGCGGCGCCGAGGACATCCGGCCACGGGACGGCGAGGCCCGCATCCTGCGGGCTCTCGAGGATGCGGGCCCGGGCGCGGGCCTGACCGTCCCCGAGGTGGCCGAGCGCGCGGGCCTGCACGTCAACGCCGTCCGGCGGAACCTCGTCCGCCTCGCCGAGGCCGGCCGCGTGCACATCGACCGGGCGGCCGCTCCCGGGGCCGCCCGCGGGCGCCCGCCCCTGCGCTACCGGGCCGTCGCCTCCGACGCGATGGCGTACCGGGAACTGATGCCGTTGCTGCTCGCCCTGCTGACCGGGGAGGGCGGAGCCGGCGTCGACGCGCGCTCCGACGCCTACCGGACAGGACGCGAGTACGGGCTCGCGCACGCGCCGGCCGGCGACCCCGTCGAGGCCGTGTTCGCCTCGCTGGC
>JBKHVQ010000122.1:0-1940 GCA_046569985.1 Thermoleophilia bacterium
GGTGCGCCTGCCGCTCACGCTGGCCATCATCGGCGCCCTGCTGGTGCGCGCCGCGGAGGAGGTCTACGCGGTGCCGATCGAGGCGATCGAGGAGATCGTCGAGGTGCCCGCGACGGACGTTCGCAACGCCGGTGGCCGGCCGTGCATGGTGCTGCGCGACAGCATCGTGCCCATGATCTGGCTGCGCGAGCGGCTGCACCTCGACGGCGACCGCGGCGACCGCGAGCAGCTGGATGTCGTCGTCGTCAACACGTCCGCGGGACGCGTCGGCGTCGTCGTGGACGGCCTGATCGGCCAGCAGGACATCGTGACCAAGCAGCTCCCGCTCTACCTCGGCGAGGTGCTCGGCGTCGCGGGTGCCACCATCCTCGGCGACGGCTCGGTCGCCCTCATCGTCGACATCGGCGCCCTCGGCGCCTCCGCCTGCCGATGAGCACCCCGCCGCTGCAGGCCGCGCAGCTCGACGCCCTCGCCGAGGTGGGCAACATCGGCGCGGGGACGGCCGCGACCGCGCTCGCGCAGATGACCGGCGTGCGCGTCGACATGGGCGTGCCGCGGGTGTCGTTGCTCCCGGTCGAGGACGTGCCCGGGCGCGTCGGCGGCGAGGATGCCGTCGTCGCCGCGATCCTGCTCGATGTCACGGGTGACGCCCCCGGGCGGATCGTCCTCATGATCCCGGCGGTCGCCGCTCAGAGCCTGGTCGCGACGCTGATGGGCATGCCCGCCCCGGTGAGCGAGGTGCCCGAGTTCGACGAGATCGCCCTGTCGGCGCTCCAGGAGGTGGGGAACGTGCTGACCGGCGCCTACCTCGGCGCCCTCTCCCAGCTCACCGGTCTGCGCATGGAGCCGACGCCCCCCGCGGTGGGGGTCGACATGGCCTGCGCCCTGTTGGCCGACGCCGTCGTCGATGTGGCCGAGACCAGCCCGCAGGCGCTGCTCATCGAGACCGACTTCCACGACGACGACGAGCCGCGCGTGGGCGCCCTGCTCTACATCCCGACCCCGGAGGCCCTCGAGGCCGTGCTCGGCCGCCTCGGCGTGAGCCCGGTGACGCCGTGACGACGGGGATGGTGGGTGGCAGTGTCGCCAGGATCGCCGGACTGCCCGACATCGCGGTGGGCCTCGGTCGCATGGCGGCGAGCGCCGACCGGGGCCAGGTGCTCTCCGCCCTCGGGCTCGGTTCCTGCATCGGGCTGGTCATGATCGATGCGCGCATGGGCGTCGCCGGCCTGGCCCACGTGATGCTCCCGGCCGCCCGCGGGGACGTTCCGCTGCCCGGCAAGTACGCGGATACCGCGGCGCCTGCCCTCCTCGACGCCGTCGTCGCGCTGGGCGCGCGTCCACGCCATGTGGTGGTGAAGATGGCCGGCGGCGCCGAGATGTTCGCCGCGGGATCGGGTGGCCGCACACTCGCCGTCGGCGAGCGCAACGCCGAGGCCGTGCGCGCCGCCGTCGCGGCCCTGCGCCTGAACGTCGCGGCCGCCGACACCGGCGGCTCGATGGGGCGCACCCTGAGGGTCGATGTCTCGATCGGGAAGGTGACGGTGCGCCGCGTCGGCGACCGGGTGCGGGAACTGTGAGCCACGAGGCACCCGACACCGTGCGTACCGCCGACGAGGCCGAGGCCCCGCCCGTCGCGACCCTGATGATCGACGTGTCGGTGACCGACGACGGCGGTCGCGCCCTCATGGTGGTGCACACGGAGCCCCCCGGGGCCGAGCGGGCCGAGGGCGACGCCGTCGAGGCCATGCCGCGCGCCGTCGCGGCGCTCGCGGCCGCGGGCGTCGTCCACGGCATCGACGACGCGGCCGTGGGTGAGGCCCTCGCCGCTGCCGACGGCGTGCCGCGGCCCGTCGCGCTCGCCACCCCGGCGACGCCACCCGTCGATGCCGCCATCGTCCTGCCGCACGCCGACGCGCTGCGCTCGGACCCGCTCTTCA
>JBKHVQ010000123.1:0-6033 GCA_046569985.1 Thermoleophilia bacterium
CGCCCGGCCGGCGGCCGGGATGCCCGCGACCTCGCCGACGCGCGCCCAGAGGCGCCGAAAGGCGCGCAGCGCGGCGATCGTCGGGAACTGGTCGGCGCCGGCCGACAGCCGGAACCCGATCAGCCCGGCGGCATCCGCGGGGCTCATGCCGGCATCGCGCAGTGCGCGCAGGTAGGCGACACCGGTGGCGAGGGCGGCGCCGAGTTCCTCGACGTGCGCCGCGCCCGCGGCGTTGTAGCGGGCCCCGTCCACGACGATGACCCGCACCCGCGGGTTGTGGTCGGCCACCAGGCGGGTGAGCTCGACGGCCTCGGCGAGCGCGTCATCGAGGCTCGCGCCGGCGCCGCCGGACGCGGCGTGCTCGCCGATAGGGTCCACCCCGAGCGAGCCGGTGAACACCCGCACGCCGCGCTCGGCGCACAGCGCCCCGAGGGCGCGGGACGCGGCGACAGCGCGGGGACCGGCGCGTAGGCCGATCGGTGCCGCGTCGATATGGACTCCCGCGAGCACGCGGTCGAACAGTCCCGCGTCGATGACGCCGGCGCCGAGCAGGTCGAGCTCGACCGAGACCGCACCGTTCTCGAGTTCACGCACCGCCCGGCCCGCCGCCGCCGCGCCGTCGCCGGTGACGGTCACCACCTGGCGCACATCCCAGCTCGCCCCCGGTCGCACGGCGCGTGCGCCCCTCACGAAGGGTGCCGACCCGGGAAGGCCCTCGGAGCCGGCGGGCGGGGCGTCGGCGCGCGTGTACAGCGGCTGAAGGGTGATGCCGTCGGGGGTGGGCGTCTGCAGCACGCGGGCGAACAGCGCGGCGAGCCGCTCGTCGTCCAGATCCCCGCGACCGCGCGCGAGGACGCGGGCCACCTCGTCCATCCACTCGGCGCGGCCGGCGGGCGGGAAGCCCTCGGCCAGTGCCATGGGGGTCTCCGGGTTCGTCGGCATTCCAATAATCCTAGAGAGCGGGGTGGCGGACCGTCGGTCCGGCCCGCCACCACCGCCCTGCGGGATCAGGCCTTCTTGTCCTTGCGGGCGCCGATGAAACGCATGAGCGCCCACCCGCCCGGCAGCAGGCACGCCGCGGCGAACAGCTTCAGGATGTCGCCGGGGATGAACGGCTGCAGACCCGAGTCGTAGGCGCTCTCCCAGCCGAGCACGGCCTCCGCGCCCGGCGCCGTCCAGGCCGCCAGCCACGGCACGCCGACCGCGTAGATGATCGCGTTGCCGACCAACAGGACGCCGACCATGCTCATGATGCTGCGGTCGAGGCCGCGGTCGGCGCAGAAACCGACGAAGGCCGCGGCCAGCACATAGCCGATCAGGTAGCCGCCGGTCGCGCCGGTGAAGTGGTCCCAGCCGCCGCTCCACTCCGCGAACACGCCCGCCCCGGCGATCCCGATGAGGACGTAGAGGCCCAGGGTGAGCGTGGCGCGGCGCATGCCGAGCAGTCCACCGAGAAGCAGGACGCCGAAGGTCCCACCGGTGAGGGGAACGGGGTGCCAGGGAATGTTCACCTGGGCCGCGAGGGTCATCAGGAGGATGCCGGCGCCCACCAGGGCCGCGTCGCGGGCGATGGCCAGCGTGCGGTCGGACGGGCGCGGGACGATGGCATCCACCAGGGTGCCGCCGTGCGTGGTGTGCATGGAGATGGGACTCCTTGGGAAGAGGTCGTCACGGCGCACCATACCGACGGCGTGACGACCGCGTCACGGGCACCGGCCCCTATCATCACCGGATGGACCCGGCCGACCGCATCGCCCGCCGCGCGGCGCTCAGGACACGGCGCCGACGCCGGCGCGTGGTGGGCTCGGCCGTCGTGCTGGCGGTGCTGGCCCTCTCGGTGACGCTCGGCCTCGCGCGCCCGTGGGAGGGCGGCGAACCGGGGGACCGGGCGGACCGGGTGGCGGCCCCGGTGAACGCGACGGCCGCGCCCGCGGAGACCACCGCCATCGAGACGACGGCGGCGGCCGCAGCCGACGACGAGATGCCCACCGCGGCCGAGCAGCGCGCGGCCGTCGCGCGCGTCGCCGCCCTGGGCCTGCCGATCTACCGGGCCGGGGGCACGGGGCGCTGGATCGCCCTCACCTTCGACGACGGCCCCGGCCCGTACACGGAGACGGCGCTGCAGGCGCTGCGCGACAACGGCGCCCGCGCCACGTTCTTCCTCAACGGCAAGAACATCGCGGCATGGGGCGCGCTCGCGAGGGCCGAGACAGAGCTCGCGGCCGTGGGCGACCACACCTGGAGCCACTCCTACCTGCCGGGCCTCTCGGATGCCGAGATGAAGCGCGAGATCCGTGACAGCCAGCGCGCCGTCGCGAAGGCAAGCGGCGAGCCCGTGATCATGATGCGCCCGCCCTACGGGGCGCGGAACGCCGCGATCGACGCCGAGGTGAAGCGACTCGGGATGCTCCAGGTGCTGTGGAGCGTCGACTCCATGGACTCGCAGGGCGCCGACTGGGAGGAGATCCTGCGCCGCTCCAAGGAGGGGGCGAAGCCCGGGGCGATCATCCTGCTGCACGAGAACCGCGGCCAGACGCTCAAGGCCGTCAACCGGCTGCTGCCGTGGCTGAGAAAGCGCGGTCTCATCCCGGTCACGCTGCCGGAACTGCTCGCCCTGGACCCGCCCCCGCTCGCCCAGGTGCGCGCCGACGCGCGTAACTTCGCCGGTATCGGGGACTGAGCGGCGCGCGGGCGTCGCCGTGGCGCGCCCGCGCACATCAGCCGGCTACCCGGACGGCGGCGGCCACATCTCCTCGGGGCGCGGCTCGCCGCTGGCGCCCATCATGCGCGACAGACCCGGGTCGGTCGCCTCATACGGGCGGATGACCGGGGCGCGCCAGGTCTCGTAGCTGGCGCAGGCCGCGTCGGGATCGTCGCGGTTCTGCATGATCGCCTGGGCCAGCGCGTGCGCGTCGCCGAGGCCGAGGCCCGAGCTGACACCCGTCTCGGGACCGAAGAAGTGCGCCGAGTCGCCGATGATCACCACGCCCGGCGTCCACCAGCGCGGGCAGCTCATGATCTTCGGCTCGCCGTAACGGATCTGGTCCAACGAGGTGAGCGCCGACACCCCGGGCTCCGACTCGGGGATCAGATCGATCCACATCTTCTTGATGGCGTCCAGGCCGGGGGCCAGCGCCTTCTCGGCGCCCATCCGGTCGATGCTGCGCCATCCGGCCGAACCCTCGGGCCAGCCGAGCAGCCCGATGTGGCCACCGTCGGCGAAGTACTCCATCTTGAAGGAGGTGCCCACCGGCTCGGGGCTCATGAAGGTGAGCGAGGCGTCGGACAGTTCGGTGACCTTCGCCTCGAGGCCGGCCATCTGGCGTACCGGCGACATGACCCCGTCGCAGGCCACCACGAGGTCCGACTCGATGGTCGAGCGGCCCTCCGGCCCCTCGACCTCGACGCCGGTGACGCGGCCGTCGGCGTCCGTCAGGAGCCCGACGACGCTGTGCTCGTACATCACCGGCAGGTCGCGGGCGAGGGTGCTGAGCACCTTCTGGATGTTCACGGCGATGGCGACGGTGGACCCGTCCTCGCGGGGCGCGATGTCCCAGCCGGCGGCCCGGATCTCGCCGAGCACGCCGATCTCCTCCAGCGGCGGGAAGCCCTGAAATCCCATCATGTAGCCGCGCGGGACGTACTCGCCCTCGCGCATGCGCTCGACCACGACCGGCTCGAAGCCGCGGCGGCGCAGGAGATGGGCGAGGGTCATGCCGACCATGCCGCCGCCCGAGATCACGATCTTCATCATGGGCGGCATGCTAAACGATTACTGGGCGGTGGCGCCAAACGCCGTGGGGCCCGCGGGTATCGTGCCCCGGGCATGGCACGAGCCCCTCAGACACGGTGAGCGCGACGGCTCGCGAGGGCCCGCTCGCATCCCTGGGGTTCACCGGGCGGTGGCGCCCGTACCAGCGTATGGCCATCGACGCGTTCGACCGCGACGTGGCGGCGGGCCGCACACGCACGCACATCGTCGCCCCGCCCGGTTCGGGGAAGACCCTCCTGGGGGTGGAGCTGGTCCGGCGCCTGGGCAGCCCCGCCGTCGTGCTGACGCCGAACTCCGCGGTGCAGGCGCAGTGGCCGGAGGCCGTTGCCCGCTTCGGCGACGTTTCCGTGGTGAGCCACGAGCCGGGGGCGCCGATCGCGGTGCTGACCTACCAGTCGCTGTGCCGGCTGGAGGACCCCGAGCGCGTGATCGGCGACCTCGCCGCGCGCCGCTGGAGCGCCGAGCGCGCGCGGGCGACCGGCGAGAGCATCGAGGAGGTCGCCGCGACGGCCGGCGGCTGGACGGGAGAGGCCGCCCGGCGCAGGTCGCGGGAGATCAGCCGCATCGGCAACGCGATCAAGCGGGAGATCGCCCGCGCCGAGCATGGCGACCTGCACCTGGGCAACCTCCTCCACCCGGCGGCCCGCGAGCGCCTTGAGG
This sequence comes from Thermoleophilia bacterium, assembly GCA_046569985.1. GTDB lineage: Bacteria > Actinomycetota > Thermoleophilia > Miltoncostaeales > Miltoncostaeaceae > JAVJSF01. Next base: position 4,433 of record JBKHVQ010000123.1, read on the forward strand.
CCCTGCGCGCCGCGGGCGTGCGCACGATCGTCCTGGACGAGTGCCACCACCTGGCCTCCCTCTGGGGCTACGTGGTGCGCCTCGTGGTGGAGGAACTTCACCCCGGGGCGCACCTGGTGGGGCTCACCGCCACACCGCCGGGCGACCTGACCACCGACGAGGCGGCCCTCTACGAGAGCCTGCTCGGACCGGTCGACTTCACCGTGCCGACGCCGGCGGTCGTGAAGGACGGCCACCTCGCGCCCTACCAGGAACTGGCGTGGCTCACCGAGCCGCTGCCTGCCGAGGAGAGATGGCTGGGCGAGCGCGACGCGCGCTTCCGCGAGCTGATCGCCACGCTGCACGAGGACCCGGCCGCGCCGCTGAGCTTCCCGTCGTGGGTGATCGAGCGCATGCGCGAGCGGGCGACCGGCGACGAGGATGTCTCGCTGGCCTGGGCGTCGTTCGCCCGGCGCAGCCCGCGCCTCGCCCGCGCCGGCGTGCGCTTCCTCGCCTCGGCGGGTCTGGCGCCGCCGCCGGGCGCGCCGACGGGCGAGGGGTACCGCGAGGAGCCGAGTCTCGACGACTGGCTCGTGCTGCTGCAGGACTACGTGCTGCGCCGCCTGCGGACCGACCCCTCCCCCGCCGCCGCCGCGCGCGACGCGGCGATCGCGGCCGCTCTGCGCGACCTCGGTTACGCCGTCACCCGCCAGGGCATCCGCCGCGGCGCGTCGGAGGTCGACCGGCTGCTCGCGTCGTCGGCGGCGAAGCCGCTCGCCCTGGTGGAGGTCCTGTCGCTGGAGCACGCCGCGCGCGGCGACGCGATACGCGCCCTGGTGCTCTGCGATGCCGAGCGGCGCGCCGCCTCCCCCGACGACGAACTCGCGGGGGTGCTGGCGCCGACCGCGGGCACCGCCGCCGAGGCGGTCCTCGCCCTCGCGGCCGACGCCCGCACCGCCCACCTCGCCCCGGTCCTCGTATCGGGGCGTGGCGTGCGCTGCGCCCCGGCGGACGCGGCGCGCGTCGTCGAGGCGCTGCGCCGGCGGGCTCCGGCGGGGCTGAGCGCGTGGCGCAGCGAGGAGGACGACGACGGCCTGGTGCGCGTCGAGGCGGGCGGCGCGGGCTGGACCCCCCGCACCTGGGTGCGCCTGGCCACCGACGCCTTCACGGCCGGCGAGGTGCGGGCGATGGTCGGGACCCGGGCGCTCCTGGGGGAGGGCTGGAACGCGCCGTGCGTCAACTGCCTGGTCGACCTCAGCTCGGCGACGACCCGGGTTTCGATCACCCAGATGCGCGGGCGCTCCCTGCGCCTTGACCCCGAGGACCCCGACAAGCTCGCCGACAACTGGGACGTGGTGTGCGTCGCGCCCGGCCATGCGCGCGGGGAGGCCGACTACCTGCGTTTCGTGCGCAAGCACGAGCACCTGTTCGCGCCCGCCGACGACGGGGTGATCGAGGCGGGCCCGAGTCACGTCCACCCCGCCCTCGGACCGTTCAGCCCGCCCGCCCGGGAGGAGTTCGCGGAGATCAACCGCCAGATGGCCCGCCGCGCGGCGAACCCCGACCGGGCGCGCGAGCTGTGGCGCCTGGGTGAGGCCTACGCCGGGCAGGAGAGCGTCACC
>JBKHVQ010000124.1:0-2790 GCA_046569985.1 Thermoleophilia bacterium
TCCCAAGGGGAGGCCACCCGCGGCAGCCTCCAGTACTCCTCGATCTTCGCGGTCGGCATCCTGCTGTTCGTGGTGACGCTCGTGATCAACCTCGTGGCCGTGCGCATCGTGCGCCGGTTCCGGACCGTCTACCAGTAGGAGCGCCGGCAGACCCGTGGCCACCAACGCCCAGCCCACCCCCGCGGCCCTCGCCGAGCCACGTCCACTCGCGAAAAAGCGCCTGCGCCCGGCCGACGCCATCTTCCACATCGCGGTTCTGTCGGCGGTGCTCATCGCGCTCGGCGTGCTCGTGTGGCTGCTGGTGTCGATCACCATCTCGGGTGCCGGCGCCATCGACTGGAACTTCCTGACCGGCAAGGTCTCGACCAATGCCGACCGCGCCGGTTTCGGCTCGGCGATGCGCGGCTCGGTCGTGCTCATGCTGATCACGTTCTCGGTGGCGGTTCCCCTCGGTTTCGCCGCCGCGATCTACCTCGAGAAGTTCGCGAACGTCACGCGCGAGCAGCTCCTGGGGAGCGCCCACCTGCGCCGGCGCAAGCTGAACGAGATGATCGCGCACGGCGAGTCCGGGTTCGGGCTGCGCCGCCAGCGGCTCGCGGTCAGGGCGGCATTCGCGTGGGCGAAGATCGGCCCCCGCATCAACCGCACGGTCGAGGTGAACATCTCGAACCTCGCGGCGGTACCGTCGATCGTCTACGGACTGCTCGGGCTGGCGTTGTTCATCAGCATCGCGGGACTGCAGAAGTCGCTGCTCGCCGGCGGCCTGACCCTGGCCCTGCTGGTGCTGCCGATCATCATCATCGCCAGCCGCGAGGCCGTCCGTGCGGTGCCGGTCTCCATCGAGCAGGGCGCGATGGCCCTCGGCGCGTCGCGCTGGCAGGCAGTCTCGCGGCAGGTGGTGCCCGCCGCGTTCCCGGGCATGCTCACCGGCACGATCCTCGCGATGTCGCGGGCGATCGGCGAGTCGGCCCCGCTGATCGTGGTGGGCGGGATCGTCTTCGGCACCCAGATGCCCAGCATCAGCCCGTTGGAGGCGAACGAGACCCCGCTGTTCGCCATGCCGCTTCAGATCTTCTTCTGGGCGCAGGACCCCCGCGCGTCCTTCCAGGAACTGGCGGCGGGCGGCATCATCGTCCTCCTGGTCGTCCTCGTTCTCATGAACCTGGTCGCGATCATCCTGCGCAACAAGTTCCAGCGACGCTGGTAGAGGTAGACACGTGTCAGAATCGCCCGCGACTCCCCAGGTGACCATGGACACCACCGACGCACACGACGACCACCGCGCGCCCACGCCCACCGTGGCGGCCCTCGATCGCCCGCTCGGCGACAGCGAGGTGGTGTTCCGCGCCACCGACGTCGACTTCTTCTACGGGTCGGCGCAGGCGCTGTCGCAGGTCAACGTCGCGATCCGCAAGAACGAGATCACGGCGCTGATCGGCCCGTCGGGCTGCGGCAAGTCGACGTTCATCCGCTGCCTCAACCGCATGAACGACCTCATCCCGGGCGCCCGGGTCGAGGGGCGCATCGACTTCCACGGCCAGGACCTCTATGCGACCGATATCGACTCGGTCGACGTGCGCCGGCGCATCGGGATGGTTTTCCAGAAGCCGAACCCCTTCCCGAAGTCGATCCGCGACAACCTGAGCTTCGGGATGAAGGTCAACGGCATCAAGCCGACCGACGACCGCATCGAGGCCGTCCTGCGGCAGGCCGCCCTGTGGGACGAGGTGAAGGACAAGCTCAACAAGGACGCCTTCGACCTGTCGGGCGGCCAGCAGCAGAGCCTGTGCATCGCCCGCGCGATCGCGGTCGAGCCCGAGGTGATCCTCATGGACGAGCCGTGCTCGGCCCTCGACCCGATCTCGACGCTGGCGATCGAGGACCTGATGCTCGAGCTCGTCGAGCGGTTCACGATCGTCATCGTGACGCACAACATGCAGCAGGCCGCGCGGGTCTCGCACCGCACCGCGTTCTTCACCGTCGACGGACTCGACAAGGGCGAGCGCTACGGCGTCCTCGCCGAGTACGACGAGACGCAGAAGATCTTCACCGCCCCGTCCGACCAGCGCACGCAGGACTACATCACGGGCCGCTTCGGCTGACCAACGGCGAACCCGCGGGTCCGCCGCGGCGTCTGCGGTCTCATCGCCTATCGGCGGATCGGCTCGGGGCGCAGCCACAGCCATGTGGCGACGACGGCGATAACCGCGCAGCCGACTCCCGCGAGGAGAGGCGGAGCGGTCCACACCATCGCCGCCGCCGCGACGAGCATGGCGATCAGCGCCGTGACCTTCGCGCGGCGGGCGACGGTGCGCGATGCGCTCCAGTCGCGGATGACATCGCCGAAGACGCGGTGGCGCAGAAGCCAGGCGTGCAGCCGCGGTGACCCGCGCGCCGCGGCGAAAGCGGCGAGCAGTATGAACGGTGTCGTGGGCACCAGGGGCAGCGCGAGCCCGACGAGTCCGATACCCAGGCAGAGATACGCCGCCGCGAGCCACGCCAAGGCGACCGGCGATGTGATGCGCCGTCTCATGCCCTGAGCGTACCGCCGCGGCGGCGTCGAGGTCGCGCGCGCGGTCCGAGGGAGGGTATCCTGCGAATCACACCGAGACGGGGGCCAGATGAGCGATAGGACGACCTTCAGCACCGGTGACAAGGTGCGCCACAGGGACGCTCCCGAGGATGGCCCGGTGGGCACGGTGACGGGCCTCGCGGGCAACACCGCGGACGGCGCCCCCATCTATCAGGTGGCGTTCCGCAGCCGCACCGGGTCGGCCTCGACGACACGCT
>JBKHVQ010000125.1:0-5350 GCA_046569985.1 Thermoleophilia bacterium
GCGGTTGGCGATGCGCGGCGTGCCGCGCGAGCGCACGGCCATCGCCTCCGCGCCCTCGTCGTCGACGCGCACGCCCAGCAGGCCGGCGGAACGGCGGACGATCGCGGTCAGCTCGTGAGGGCGGTAGTAGTCGAGGCGCTGCAGCACTCCGAAGCGGGCGCGCAGCGGAGTGGTGAGCAGCCCCGAGCGGGTGGTCGCCCCGATCAGGGTGAAGCGCGGCAGGTCCAGGCGCAGCGTGCGCGCGGAGGGGCCCTGCCCGAGGACGACATCGAGCTGGAAGTCCTCCATCGCCGGGTACAGGACCTCCTCGATCGCCCGGTTCAGGCGGTGGATCTCGTCGATGAACAGCACATCGTGGGGGTCGAGCGCCGTGAGCACGGCGGCGAGGTCGCCCTTGCGCTCCAGCACGGGCCCGCTGGTGACATGGAATCCCACCCCCATCTCGGCGGCGACGATGCCGGCCAGGGAGGTCTTGCCGAGGCCGGGAGGCCCGGCCAGGAGCACGTGATCGAGCGCCTCGCCGCGCTGGCGGGCGGCCTCGAGGAAGATGCCGAGCTGCTGCTTGGCCGTGTCCTGCCCGACGAACTCCCCCAGGCGCTGCGGGCGAAGGGAGACGTCGACCTCGTCCTCGGGCCCCGGCTCGTCGGGCCGGCCCAGGCGGTCCTCAGCCACGGCGCAGCGCCTTCAGCCCGAAGCGCACCAGTTCCTCCGCGCCCGCGTCCGCGGGTGCGTCGGCGAGGGCGGCGTCCGCCTCCTCGGCGCGGAAACCGAGCGCCACCAGCGCGTCGCGCGCCTGCAGGTACAGGTCGGCCTCGCCGGCCGCCTCGGGCCCCGGGCCGTCCGCGGGGGCGAGGGCCCCCAGGCGGTCGCGCAACTCCAGCACGATCCGCTCGGCGGTGCGCTTGCCCACCCCCGGCGCCGCCTGCAGACGGGCGCTGTCGCCGCGGGCGAGGGCCATTCGCAGTTCATCGGGCGCCGCGACGCCGCAGACCGCGAGGGCCAGGCGCGCGCCGACGCCGCTCACCGACAGGAAGGCCTCGAACAGGGACCGCTCGGCGGCGGTCGCGAACCCGTAGAGGTCGAGGGCGTCCTCGCGCACCACGAGGTGCGCCAGCAGCGACGCGCTGCCGCCCGCGGGGGGCAGCTGTGCGGCGGTGGTGGCGGACACGCGCAGCAGCAGCCCCACGCCGCCCACCTCGACCACGGGCCCCTCGGGCTCGTGAGCCGCCACGCGCCCGGAAACGGAGCGGATCATCTACCGGGCAACGCTAACGGGCACCGCGGATGGCACGGCGCACCGGCGCCGAACTCAAATGGCAGATCGCGGCGGCCAGCGCGTCGGCCGCGTGGTCGGACTCGGCGCTCACCGATGTCAGGCGGGCCACCATGGCGCGCACCTGGTCCTTGCCGGCGCCGCCGTGGCCGGTGACGGCCTGCTTGATCGTGTTCGGGGCGTACTCGACGACCTCGAGGCCGGCACCCGCCAGCGCCACCATGATGGCGCCGCGTGCCTCGGCCATCGCCATCGCCGACCGGCTGACCGGGTGCACGAACCAGGCCTCCACGACCGCCGACTCGACCGGGTGGTCCCGGACGAGGCCCGCGACGGTGTCGTGGATGGTGCGCAGCCGCTCGGGGTGAGGGCGGCGCGGCGAGGTACGCACGGTTCCCGACGCGCGCACCTTCAGGCGGCTGGGGCCACCCTCCACGACGGCGTAGCCGGTGGAGGCGAGGCCCGGATCGATGCCCAGGACGCAGGTCACCGGGATGGAGTTCCCCCCGCCCGGCCGGGATCCTCCCCGGGCACGGCGTCAGCCGGCGACGGCTTCGAGGATCTCCTCGGAGATGTCGAAGTTGGCGTAGACGTCCTGGACGTCGTCGTTCTCCTCGAGCTGGTCCACCAGGCGCAGCACCTGACGGGCCTCCTTCTCGTTCGGCTCGACGGTGGTCTTGGGGACCATGGTCAGCTCGGCCGACGCGTAGGCGATGCCGGCCTCCTCGAGCGCGCGCCGCACCGCCATGAACTCCGAGGGGTCGGTGGTGATCTGCCACTGGCCGCCGTCGTCGGAGATGTCCTCGGCACCGGCCTCCAGCGCGACCTCCATGACGGTGTCCTCATCCACGCCCTCGCCGTCGACGACGACGATCCCGCGGCGGTCGAACTGCCACGCGACGCTGCCGGGGGTGGCGAGGGAGCCGCCGTTCTTGGTGAAGATGTGACGCAGGTCGCTGGCGGTGCGGTTGCGGTTGTCGGTGAGGATGCTGCAGATCACCGCGACGCCGCCGGGCCCGTAGCCCTCGTAGGAGATCGCCTCGTAGGCGTCGCCCTCGCCGGCTCCCGCGCCGCGCTGGATGGCGCGCTCGATGTTGTCCTTGGGCATCGAGTTGTCGCGGGCCTTCTGGATGGCGTTGGCGAGCGCCGAGTTCGCCTCGGGGTCACCGCCGCCCTCCTTCGCGGCGACGATGATGGCGCGCGACAGCTTGGAGAACAGCTGACCGCGCTTCGCGTCGGCCGCGCCCTTCTTGCGCTTGATGGTGGCCCATTTACTGTGCCCGGACATTGCCCTCCCTCCGATCGACGCCCTCGACTCTCGCACGTCGCGCGCGCGCTCGCGCCACCAGCCACTCGTGGAACCGCAGTTCGTCGCCGAGCTCCGGGTGGAACGCGGTCACCAGCAGGTCGCCCGATCGGGCCGCCACCGCGTGGCCGCCGTATTCGGCGAGGATCTCGACGCCGGGGCCCGCCGACTCGCTCCACGGCGCGCGGATGAACACGGCGTCCACCGGGGGGTCACCCAGGGCGGGAACATCCACGGACGCCTCGAACGAGCTGCTCTGCCGCCCGAATGCGTTGCGGCGCACCACGATGTCGATGCCGCCGATCAGCGGCTGCCCTCCGCCCGCGGTGGCGCGCGCCAGCATGATCATGCCGGCGCACGTCCCGAGCGCCGGCAGGCCGTCGGCGAGGGCCTCGCGCAGGGCGTCGAGCAGGCCCGATTCGCCCGCCACGAGCCCGAGGGTCGTGCTCTCGCCGCCCGGGAGGACGATGCCGTCGATGCCGGGGAGGTCGCCGGGGGCGCGCACCCGGGTGGTCTGCGCGCCGCACGCCCGAAGGCAGCGCTCGTGCTCGACGAACGCCCCCTGGACGGCGAGCACCCCGATGCGCGGCCGGGCGAGCACGGCGTTCACCAGCCGCGGCCCTGCAGCAACTGCTCCTCGGGGAGGCTGGAGATCTCGATGCCCGGCATCGCCTCCTTGAGGCCCGTCGAGACGCGCGCCAGGACCTCGGGGTCCTGGAAGTTGGTGACGGCCTCGACGATGGCGCGGGCGCGCACCGGCGGGTCCTCGCTCTTGTAGATGCCGGACCCCACGAAGACGCCCTCCGCGCCGAGCTGCATCATGAGGGCCGCGTCGGCCGGGGTGGCCACGCCGCCCGCGGAGAAGGTGACGACCGGGAGGCGCCCGTCCTCCGCGACCTGGCGCACCAGCTCGTAGGGCGCGCGGAGGTCTTTCGCCGCGGCGTACAGTTCCTCGGCCTGCAGGCCGCGCAGGCGGGCGATGCCCGAGCGCAGAGCGCGCATGTGGCGCACGGCCTCGACGACGTTGCCGGTACCGGCCTCGCCCTTGCTGCGGATCATCGCGGCACCCTCCGCGATGCGCCGCAGCGCCTCACCGAGGTCGGTGGCGCCGCACACGAAGGGCACGGTGAAGGAGTGCTTGTCGATGTGGTTCGCCTCGTCGGCCGGGGTGAGCACCTCCGACTCGTCGATGAAGTCCACGTCGAGCGACTGCAGGATCTGGGCCTCGACGAAGTGCCCGATGCGGCACTTGGCCATCACCGGGATGGTGACCGCCTCCTGGATGCCCGCGATCATCTCGGGGTCGCTCATGCGCGCCACCCCGCCGTCGGACCGGATGTCGGCGGGGATGCGCTCGAGCGCCATCACCGCGCAGGCCCCGGCCTCCTCGGCGATGCGCGCCTGCTCGGGGGTGGTCACGTCCATGATGACGCCACCCTTGAGCATCTGCGCCAGGCCCGACTTGACCCGCATCGTGCCCGTGCGCCCGTTCGCCTCCGACAAAGCGTCCCCCGTTCGCGTCCGATACCGACCAAGGAGTCTATCGAACGCCCGCCGGGCTCCTTCCCGGCCGCTCCTATGCGCCGACGGCCGCGAGGCCTCCGCGCACGACCGCGGGTGCCACGGCCGCGGAGATGGCCTGGGCCACCGCCACCATCGCCACCAGGGACGGCGAGCCGTCGCGCACGTCGGCGGGCAGCACCCGCGCCAGCGGCGAGCGGGCGAGCGGGCTGAGGCCCGAGTCGACGAGGACGGCGGCGGGAGCGCCGGCGGCGCGCGCGGCGGTGACGGCCGCCTGGGCGACGCGGGCCTCGCGCCCCACGGCGATCGCGAGCACGGCGCTGTCGGGGCTGAGGCTGTCGAGCCACACCCGCGAGGTGGGATCGAGGGTGGTCACGCCGACGACGGGGCGGCCGCCGCGGCCGAGTCGTTCCTCGAACAGCGCCACCACGGGCCGGGCGTGTCCCTCACCGGCGATGACGATGTGCGAGCGGCCGGTCAGCGCGCCGACCAGAGGCGCCAGGTCGGCCCCCGCGAGGCGGCGGGCGGTGTCGTCCAGCGCGAGGCGCTCGGCGGCGAGCGTGGCGTCGAGGCCCTCCGCCGACAGCGGCAGGTCGAGTTGCTGGTCGCCCGGGCGGGGCGGCAGCGTGGGCCGCTGAGCCCGCCGCACCACTCCCTGCATCTCGGGGTATCCGGCGTAGCCGAGCGCCTGGGCGAAGCGCACGACCGTGGCGGGGCTGCAGTGCGAGGCGCGGGCGACCTCGTGCGCCGACATCAGGGGGACGTCGGCGAGATGGTCGACCAGGTAGCGCGCGAGCGACTGCTGTGCGGGGCTGAAACGCTCGTAGTCGCGCGTCAGGCGCTCGGCGAGTGCGTGGACATCCTGGGGCACGGGCATCACATTCGCCGTGTGTCCGCTGTCCCCTACCGCCGGCGCGCATCCAATCTCACCGACTCGCCGGGGCGCACCACCATCTTGAGGTGGTCGACCTCGGCCGGCGACGCCCCGCGCAGCACGAGGTACACCGTCGCGGTGCCCTCGGCCGGGACGAAAAGCGGGGGTGACGGGAAGACCCGCGCCGGCCGCGCCAGGCCGCTGGCGGGCCCGCGCGCCGCCTGCACGGGCGTGGCCCCGCCGCCGGGCAGGACCGCGATGAACGCCGGCACCGGCGACGGCAGCCCGGAGTCGTTGACCAGCGAGGCGAGCCCGACGGCGGGCGCCGGCTCCCCGGCGGCGGCCGCGGCGCGGCCGGTTGCGCTCCGGGCGCGGG
>JBKHVQ010000126.1:0-1980 GCA_046569985.1 Thermoleophilia bacterium
CCGCGTGAGCGGCGCCCGCGGGGAACGGCATCAGGGATCGAGCCCGGCGCCGTCCTGGGCGTCGACCACGTCGACGAAGCGGTCGTAGCTGGGCTTGCGCGACAGGTCCTCGCGCATCAGCCCGGCGGGCCAGTTCGCGTTGTCCTGCATGTTGAACCACACCACCGTCGGGATGCGGGGGGTGGCGAGCTGCGGCAGCGTGAAGATGTCGGTCAGGTACTCGGCCTGCTGCTCCTCGGTCACGCGCGTATCGCGGTACGGCGTCGCCGCGGTCGTGTAACCGGCCTCGGTGATGTAGAGCGGAAGGCCCGGGGAGAAGCGGTCGAGTTCGTCCAGGAGACGGTCGATCGTGTTCCAGGTCGGGATCACGTCGGTCTCGGCTCTCGGCGCGCTCGCCGGGTAGATGTGCTGCGAGTAGGCGTCCAGCGGGATCCCGAGCCTCCGCAGTCCGCGCAGCCACTCCAGCGCGCCGGTGCCGGTGTCGGAACTCGAGCTGCGCGGCCCCGCGACGCCGGCGATGACGATCGCGTCGGGGTTCGCCCGCTTCATCGCCGGGTAGGCCGCCTTCACCATGGCGGCGTAGTTCTCGATCGCGACGCGGCGTCCGTCCTCCACCTGCGGAGCGAAGAAGCCGGCGAGGTTCGGCTCGTTCCAGATCTCGAATCGCCGCACCTGCGGGAGCGCTCCGCCACCTGAGGCCGGCATGAAGTCGCCGCTGTAACGGTCGACGACCGCGCGCATGAACGCCGCGAACGCATCCGGGTCGGGGGCAGCGGTGTTGATCACCACCCCGGGATCCGGCGGTGGCGCGTCCGTGGCCCAGGCGGGCGTGTTGTAGACGGAGATGATCGGCGTGATGCCGGCCGCCGCGAGCTCGCGCATGATCAGGTCGGCGCGCACCCAGTCGTACGCCGGGTCGGCGGGGTCGGCGGGCCGCACGGGACGGGAGGGGGCGATGTGCGCCCAGAAGAGGTCGACGCGGGTCGTGGTGACCCCCAGCTCGCGGATCAGCGCGATGCGATCGGGGATCGCCTCGATCGGATCGACGGGCAGGTGATCGTCCTGCACCGCGGCCACCGGCGCGGCGGCGAGGAGTTCGTCGGTGCCGTCCCCCCCGCAGGCGGACGCGCCCACGGCGACCAGCACCGCGACGGCCGCCGCCATGCAGAGGCTCGCCATGACCCGCCGTATGTCCGCGCGGAGCTTCAGTGCGAGTACGCCTCGATGAGCACGGCGGCGACCTCGGGGCGCGTGAACTCGACCGGCGGGACCTCGCCGCGCCCGAGCATCCCGCGCACCTTCGTGCCCGACAGGAACACGCGCTGCTCGGCGGTGGAGGGGGACGTCTTGGTGGTCGCCATGCCACCGGTCAGATTGCACCAGAAGGCGTGCTCGAAGAAGACCGGCTGAATCGCGAGCTCGTCACGCGTGATGTCGTCGAAGACGCGATGGGCGTCGTAGGTGCCGTAGTAGTCGCCCACGCCCGCGTGGTCGCGGCCAACGATGAAGTGGGTGCAGCCGTAGTTCTGGCGCATCACCGCGTGCAGCACGGCCTCCCGCGGGCCCGCGTAGCGCATGGCGGCCGGCAGGACGCCCAGTTCGACGCGCTCGCCGGGGTAGTAGCGCTCGATGAGCACCTCGTAGCACCGCATGCGCACCTCGGCCGGGACATCGTCGCTCTTGGTCTCCCCCACCAGCGGGTGGAGGAACAGCCCGTCGACGGTCTCCAGGGCCACCTTGGTGATGTATTCGTGGGCGCGGTGGATCGGGTTGCGCGTCTGGAAGCCGACCACGGTCGACCACCCGCGCTCATCGAAGCGCGCCCGGGAGGCGGCGGGGTCGAGCAGGTACGGCGCCGCGGCGGGCTCGAGCGGCATGCGCGCCGCCACCCGCACCGGGCCGGCGAGGTTGGTGGTGCCGTGCGCGTACAGGGACGCGACCCCCGGGTGGGCCGCGTCGTCCGTGCCGTAGACGAGCTTC
>JBKHVQ010000127.1:0-6954 GCA_046569985.1 Thermoleophilia bacterium
TGCCCGGGACGCGGTACCTGGTTCCCCTGCTTCTGGCGGCCGTCGCCGTGCTGCCCGTCGTCCTGTACTCCACCGACGCGGGGGCACGCCGCCGGACGGGCGCCGGCATCGCCGCGATGGCGATCGCTGCCGGCGGCGCCCTCGGCCTGGCCAATCGTGACATCGAGCGCGCCCAGCTCACCGAATTGTCGGCCGAGGCGCCGCGTATCGCCGAGTGGCTCGAGGAGAAGGGGGTTGACCGGGGCTATGCCAGCTACTGGAGCGCCGGGCCCCTCAGCTACCACACCGACCTGCAGGTGCTCGCCGTGCGCCCCTGCGTGTCATTCACACGCGAGACCCTGTGCCCGGTCGCGCTCAACGGCCGGCGCGACTGGTACCGGCCTGTCGGCGAGTTGAGCAGCTTCGTCGTGGTCGACGCCGTGCGCCCCGGCGACGCGGTGACCCCGGGAGCGTGGCGGGGCAACTTCGGCCGCCCCGCCGAGACGCGCCGCTTCGGGTCGATGGTGGTGCGCGTCTACCCTTACGACCTCGCCGAGCGCCTCGCACCCGGCTGGCGCCCGTACCCCGACGCGCGGGTCGCGTCGCGCGAGACCGGCTGACCGCGGCCCGCCCCGGGCCTCACACGGTCGGCGGTGGTGGCTCCCGCCCCTCGCCGTTCATCACCGCGCAGATCGCCTCGGCGAGGTGGCGCGTGTAGGCCTGTACCACGATCGCCTGCCCGATCCGGTCGATCGTGTCGGTGTCGAGCGGCTCCCCGGTGCGCGCGGCGGCGCCCTTCGCCTGGGCGTCGAGGATCGCCAGGGCGCGCCCGAGGTCGCGCTGGCGCCCGTCCATCCAGCCGAGCGCCTCCTGCGAGAACCCGTCCGCCGCGGGGCCGAGGTGGGTCTCCAGGCCGAGCAGGAAGATCCGCACCCATCCCAGCAGCCGCATGCGGCGCTCCTGGGCGACATCGAGGGACGGGTCGATGCCCGGCCGGGTGCCCCACTGCAGGTGCGCCTCGAGCAGCATCGCCCCCTCGCCGACCTCCAGGTGCTGGTCGAACAGGTCGGTGCTGTCGGCGAACCACCCGCCGAGGCCCTCGGAGAAGCCGCCCAGTCGCTCCCGCCAGCCCGGATCGGCGGTCCGCTCGAGCGCGGTGGCGAGAAAGCGCAGGTGGGCGCGGATGGCGGGATCACCCGCCGCCGCATCGTCGCCCCCGGCGGCCTCGACCTCCTCGGCCACCAGTTCGTGCAGCACCGGGCCGTTGTGGCGCATCCACGTGAGGGTCTGGGCGTGATCCAACCTGTGCTCCCCGGAGAGAGGTGAAAGGTTACACCCCTGCGTGCGGTCGTTTTTTGGCGGCCTACAGCGATGCGCCCCGGAAGGGCGCCTCGCCGCAGGGCGCCGCGCGCCGGCTCCCTGCAAACCTTCGCCGGCCGGTGTCCTCGGTCGGGGCGATACCGCTGCGGGTATCGCACCTTCCCTGCGTCCTTGGCCGACTCGGTTTTCGCGGCCGGCACATCGGCGGCCTACAGCGATGCGCCCTTCTCCCGATTACACGATGCGCAGAGGAGTTGCAGGTTCTCGGGGGTCGACGCGCCGCCGAGCGCGACCGGGATGACGTGGTCGAACTGCAGCAACTCGCCGCTGCCGCAGTTGACACAGTGGCCGCGGTCGCGCCGGAAGACCTCGCGCCGCACGGCCTCGGGGATCGGCTCGCGCCGGGGCCCGCCCGCCTCCTCCGCCCGCATCAGGTCCAGCGCCCGCTCGATCTGACGCCGCCGGCGGCGCTCGCGGTCGGCCAGCAGCGCCATCACCTCGTCGGCGTCCAGGCCGTCGTCGTCGCGGAACACGCGCTCGCGGAACATCCACCAGGTCGCCCGTTCATCGCGTCCCACCACGACCGGGCGCTCGGCCTGCGCGCGCATGATCGCGCGGTGCGCGGCGTGCGAGATCGAGGGGAACGCCCGCGAGCCGATGAGCAGCCGCCGCCGCAGGAACCCCGCCGCGAAATGCGCGTTCTTGTCCTCTCTCAGCATCGGCGGCTCACGGTACCGTCGCCGCCGGATGCCGCGGGATCAGGCCGGCGGCTCGCCCTTGCGGGGCGTGCGATCGAGCAACTCGGGGCGCGTGGACGAGATCGCGAACCAGATCCCGCCGGCGAGCAGGAACGCGAAGAGGAGCCCCCCGATGATCAGGAGCGTGGCGATGATGGCGGCGAAGGTCACCATGCGCGCAAGACTACGCGATTGGGGCGCAGGTCCTGGGACGCCCCGGTTCTCCTATGCTGACCGGCATTGGTAACGCCTCCACAGCACCCGTCATCGGCATCTGCGCCGCACTCGAGCCCGCCCGCTGGGCGGTGTGGGATCAGCCCGCGGCCCTCGTCCCGATGAACTACATCGAGCACGTGCAGCGCGCGGGCGGGCTCGCCCTGCTCATCCCGCCGGACCCGGCGCTGACCGAGCGGCCCGGGGAGATCCTCGATCGCGTCGACGCGCTGCTGCTCGTCGGCGGCCCCGATGTCGGCGCCGACCGCTACGGGGCGGAGCCGCATCCCATGGCCGAGCCACCGGTGCCCCTGCGCGACGAGGTGGAGATCGCGCTGGTGCGCGAGGCGCGCCGGCGCGGCATGCCGATGCTGGGCATCTGCCGCGGCATGCAGGTGATCAACGTGGCCGGAGGCGGGAGCCTGTTGCAGCACCTCCCGCACAGTCACGGAAGCGACGAGCACCGCCGCCAGGCGGGCCGATTCGCGGGTAACGAGCACGGGGTGCGGCTCGATGCGGGCTCGCGCGTCGCCACGGCCGAGGGCGAGGCGCCCGCCGAGGTCGCATCGCACCACCATCAGGCCGTCGATCGTGTCGGCGACGGGTTCTCCGTCACGGGCCGCGCGGCCGACGGGGTGATCGAGGCGATCGAGAGCACGAACGGGAGCTGGCAGGTCGGCGTGCAGTGGCACCCGGAGCCCGACCCCGACAGCCGCATCATCGGCGCGCTCGTCGACGCCGCCCGCCGCGCGGGAGGCGGCTCGTGAGCGACGGCGGCGTGGTGCTCCTGACCGGGGCCGGCGGCTACGTCGGCGGCCGGCTGCGCGAGCGGCTCGAGGCCGACGGTGTCAGGCTGCGCTGCCTCGCGCGGCGGCCCGAGAACCTGGTCGGGCGCGTGGGGAAGGGCACCGAGGTGGTCCGCGGCGACGTGCGCGACTCGGCCGCGATGGACGAGGCGCTGCGCGGGGTGCGCGTCGCCTACTACCTCGTGCACTCGATGGGCGGCCGCGACTACGCACGAGCCGATCGCGAGGCGGCCGCCACCTTCGGGGCCGCCGCGGCCCGCGCCGGGGTGGAGCGCATCGTCTACCTCGGTGGCCTCGGCGAGGGCCCCGACCTGTCGGAGCACCTGCGCAGCCGTCAGGAGGTCGGGCAGGTGCTGGCGGAGTCGGGGGTCACGACCATCGAGCTGCGCGCCTCGATCATCATCGGCTCCGGCGGCATCTCGTTCGAGATGATCCGCGGGCTGGTGGACCGCCTGCCGGTGATGATCACCCCCAACTGGGTGCGCACGCGCACTCAGCCGATCGCGATCGAAGATGTCGTCGAGTACCTGGCGCGCGCCGCCGAGGTGGAGGTCGACGGCTCGGTGATCGTCGGCATCGGGGGGCGTGACCAGATGTCCTACGGCGAACTGATGAGCGAGTACGCCCGTCAGCGCGGCCTGCGGCGCCTCATGATCCCGGTGCCGGTGCTCACGCCGCACCTGTCGAGTCTGTGGCTCGGCCTGGTCACGCCGGTGTACGCCCGCGTCGGGCGGCAGCTGGTGGAGGGCCTGCGTAACGAGACGATCGTCAACGACGACCTGGCCGACCGGATGTTCGGGCTGCACCCGCGCGGCGCCTCCGAGGCGATCGTGCGTGCCCTGGTCAATGAGGACCGCGACTTCGCGGCCACCCGCTGGTCGGACGCGCTCTCGTCGCGCCCGTCGGCCACCACCTTCGGCGGGCGCACCGTCGGGTCGCGGCGCATCGACTCGCGCGGCATCATCGTCCCGGTCGCCCCCGAGAGCGCGTTCGCCGCCATCGAGCGGATGGGCGGGGAGCGCGGTTACTACTACGGCGACCGGCTCTGGCGGCTGCGCGGGCTGCTCGATCTGCCCTTCGGCGGCGCCGGCTGGCGGCGCGGACGGCGCGACCCCGATCGCCTCGTCGTCGGCGACACCGTCGACTCGTGGCGCGTCGAGGCGATCGAGCGGCCGCGGATGCTGCGCCTCTCCGCCGAGATGGCCCTCCCGGGTCGCGCCTGGCTGCAGTACGACGTCGACCCGCGCGAAGGCGGCGCCATGATCAGCCAGACCGCCATCTTCGATCCGGTCGGGGTGCTCGGCCGCCTCTACTGGTACAGCCTCTGGCTCATCCACGGGCCCGTCTTCCGCGGAATGCTGCGCGGCATCGCCCGTGAGGCCACCGCCAGCCAACCCCTCCCGACCGAGGAGCGCGCCCCGTGAGCGCCACCGCCGACGACCTGGACGCACGGCTTGTCGCGTGGATGTCCGACCACCGGGCCGATCTCGACACGCTGATGGCCCAGGAGGCCTCGCGCGCGGTGCACATGGAGTTCCTCGCCGCGGAGAGCGGCGACCTGCCGGACCGCGACACCCGCCTGGGGCGGGCTCGCGAGGCGAGCATCCGCGCGTGGCTGCGCCACCTCGTGCGCGCCGCCGGCGCCGAGATGCCCGGCGCGCCGCCGGACCTCGTCGGCCGCATGGAGCGGTACATGGCGGCCCAGCAGGAGCGGCGCGAGGCGTACGAACTCGAGGAGGGGGCGCTGCTCGAGCGCGTCGGCCGCTCCAACGACCCGGAGGCCGATCACCGCGATGTCAGCCTGGCAGCGCACTGCGCCCTGTTCGCCGAGGCCCTCGCCGCCGAGACGGGGTGCGCCGGCGACGAGACACCGCCCCCGACCTTCGCCCGTCGCGTCGCCACCCGCTCGCGCGCGGCGCAGCGCCGCCGGCGCGAGGTCGAGGCCGAGGCACGCGCGGCGTGGAGCGCCGACCCGTCGCCGATGGAGGACCGCCCCGCCACCGCGGGCGAGCGGGTCGAGCCCGACGAGGCCCGCGTCGCGCAGGCCGCGGCGGTGTGGGCGCATGTCCTCGTACTGACCGAGTCGCTGGCCGCCGAACTCGCCGAACCGGGGTCCGGGAACTGAACGCCGCCGGCGCGGTCCCGGGCCGCATGCTCGTGCTCCTGGACATCGACGGCACCCTGCTGCACGGGTCGCCGATCGCGCACACGCACGCCATGGCGCGCGGCATGACCGACGTGTTCGGCACGCCGGTCACCTACGACGACATCGTCGCGATCGGGCCGTCGGGGCGCACCGACCAGGAGATCGCGCGGGTCGTGCTGCGCGGACGGGGGCTGGCCGACGAGGAGATCACCGCCGGGCTGCCGGACTGGATCGCGCGGGCGTGCGCCGTGTACCGCGAGATCGAGGCGGACCATCCGCGCGGCATCGTCGCCCCCGGGGCGCACGAGGCCCTCTCGGGGTTGCGCGAGGCGGGGGCCGCCCTCGCGCTGCTCACCGGCAACCTGGAGCCGATCGGCCACGCGAAGATGGCGCTCGCGGGGCTCGGCGAGTTCTTCACGCCCGGGCAGGGGGCCTTCGGCTCCGACCATGAGCAGCGCACCGCGCTGGTGCCGATCGCGGTGGAGCGCAGCCCCGTGAAAGGCCCGGCCGTCGTGGTGGGGGACACCCCGGCCGACATCCGGTGCGCCCGCGCGGGCGACGCGCGCTGCGTCGCGGTGAGGAGCGGGCCGTACGGCGAGGCGGAACTCCGGGACGCCGACGGCGTCGGAGCCGACATCGCCGATGCGGCCCGCATCGTTCACGGGTGGCTGGCCGGCGGCTGACCCTGTCGCCCCGGCCGCGGCCCTCGGTCAGCGCGCCGCGGCTCCGAACATGTCGCGGGCGATCACCATCCGCTGGATCTCGCTGGTGCCCTCGTAGATCTGGGTGATCTTCGCGTCGCGGTAGTAGCGCTCGGCCGGGTATTCGGCCGAGTAGCCGTAGCCGCCGAGGGTCTGCACGCACGCGTTCGCGGCGTCGACGGCGACCTGGCTGGCCACGAGCTTCGCCTTGGCGCCTTCGGCCGTATGCCGTTGCCCGGTGTCGCGCAGGCGCGCGGCGTGGTAGGTGAGCAGGCGCGCCGCGTCGAGACGCGCGGAGATCTCGGCCAGGGGGAACTGCACGCCCTGGAAGCGCGCGATCGGCCCGCCGAAGGCCTGGCGGTCCGTGGCGTAGGCGACGGCGGTCTCGAGGGCCGCCCGGGCGATGCCGAGCGCCTGGGCGGCGATGATGATGCGACCGCCGTCGAGGGTGGCCAGCGCGACCTTCAGGCCCTCGCCCTCGGGCCCCAGCATCGCTGCGGCCGGCACCCGGTGGTCGGCGAACGCAAGTTCCACGGTGGACGAGGTGTGGAGGCCGAGCTTGGGTATCTCGCGCCCCACGGTGAAGCCCTCTCCGCGCTCGGTGATGAAGGCGCTCACGCCGCGGGCCCCCTCGCCGCCGGTGCGGGCGAACAGGATGAACAGGTCCGAGTACCCGCCGCCGGTGATCCACTGCTTGGCCCCGTTGACCACGAACGCGTCGCCGTCTCGGCGGGCGCTGGTGCGCAGGGCGGCGGTGTCCGAGCCGGCATCGGGCTCGGTGAGAGCGTAGGAGATGAACCGCTCGCCCGTGGCGATGCCCGGCAGGTGGGCGCGCTTCTGCTCCTCGGTGCCGGCGCGGACGATGGGCGCCGCGCCGAGCGAGTTCTGGGCGGCCACGCCCACCGACAGGCCCGCGTCGATCGCGGCGACCTCCTCGATGATCAGCGACAGCGAGGTGTAGTCCATGCCCGCGCCGCCGTACTCCTCGGGGATGATGACCCCGAGGAAGCCCAGGTCACCCATGGCGCGCAGCGTGTCCACCGGGACATGGT
>JBKHVQ010000128.1:0-2882 GCA_046569985.1 Thermoleophilia bacterium
GTGGCCTCATCGAACGCGACGCCGACCGTGTCGGCGTCGACACGCAGCAGGTTGATGCCGTCGTCGCGGGCTGCCGCGCAGACCGCCTCGGCCCGGCCGGGGACACGCACCCGCACCGTGTCGAACCAGGTGCCGGCGGGCACCTCCACCCCCCCGGCGCGCAGCCCCGCCACCGCGATGCCGGTGAGGCGGTTCACGCGCTCGGCGATGCGGCGCAGCCCGTCCGGCCCGTGCCAGGAGGCGTACATCGCCGCGACCACAGCGAGGAGCACCTGGGCGGTGCAGACGTTGCTCGTGGCCTTCTCGCGGCGGATGTGCTGCTCGCGGGTCTGCAGCGCCAGGCGAAGCGCGGGGCGGCCGGCCTCGTCGAGTGACACCCCCACCAGGCGCCCGGGCAGCGCACGGGCGTAGCGGGCACCCGTTGCCATGAAGCCGGCGTGGGGCCCACCGAAGCCCATCGGCACGCCGAAGCGCTGCATCGAGCCGACGGCGATGTCGGCCCCCATGGCGCCCGGCGGGGTCACGAGCACAAGGGCGAGCGGGTCGCAGACCACCGCGGCGAGCCCCCCGGCCGCGTGCACCGCGTCGATCGCCGGCGCGAGGTCGCGCACCACCCCGCAGGAACCGGGGTACGCGAGCAGGGCACCGAACATCTCGCCCGGCAGGTCGGCGACCGGGTCGCCCACCACCACCTCGATCCCGATCGGCTCGGCCCGCGTGGCGACCACGGCGATGGTCTGGGGGTGGCAGTCGGCGTCGACGAAGAAGACCGGCGAGTCGCTCTTCGACGAGCGCCGGGCCATCGTCATCGCCTCCGCGGCCGCGGTGCCCTCATCGAGCAGCGACGCGTTCGCGAGCGGCAGGGCCGTGAGGTCGGCGACCAGCGTCTGGAAGGTCAGAAGCGCCTCGAGGCGTCCCTGTGAGATCTCGGGCTGGTACGGCGTGTAGGCCGTGTACCAGGCCGGGTTCTCGATGACGTTGCGCTGGATCACCGGCGGGGTGATCGTGTCGTGGTAGCCCAGGCCGATCAGCGAGGTCATCACGCGGTTGCGGGAGGCGATCTGGCGCAGGCGCGCCACCACATCCGTCTCCGGCAGCGGGGCGGGGAGGTCGAGGGGGCCGTGCTGACGGATCGCGGCCGGCACGGTCTGATCGATCAGATCCGCCACGGTCGACGCGCCCACCGCGGCCAGCATGGCCGCCATCTCGTCCGCGTCGGGGCCGATGTGACGGGCCGCGAAGGCGGCGCGGTCCTCGAGGTCGGCGAGCGTGGGGCGTGCGGTCATCGGGGCTCCCGGTGCGACGGCATGTGGCGACATGCCCCCGCTGTCCTGGTTGCCTGAGAGATGCACCCCACACTGCGGGCTTTCCCCATCGGCGGGATGACCGGCATCCGCTCTCCAGCGATACCGCGCCCACCACGGTCCGGGTGCCTGAGAGATTCCGGGGCGGTTGCTCCTTCGGCGCCGGCTCGAAGCCGGACTCTCCCACGGCGGGCGATCGGTTCGCTGAGGGTAGCAGCGCCCGCAGACACCCACGTGCGCTGAAGCTTTGCCACGCGCACACGAACCGTCGTCGTTCGTCGTCTCACCAGGTGGGTCCGGACAAAGTTGTGATCGGCACATGGGAGCCGCCGTGCCGTCGCCCGGGACCGGCGCCCCGCTCCTCCGGTCCGCGCGGATGTTCGTGACAGAAGTCACGTTCAGCGTGGCTCTCAGCCGCCGAGAAGGTTGCATTTCCGATCATCCCCCCGGAGCGCGCGGCGGGCGCATAAACTCCCGCGCACTGATGGTGTCTCGCAGCCAAAGCGCACCGAAATGCGGTCGCACGACCGTCCGGGCCGGATACGGCTCGCACACCGGGTGGCCCTCGGTCGCCACCCGCGTATCCGGCTGATTCCGCGGCACCGCCCGCGGCCAGATGTGTGCCGTCCCGGAGACGGTGCCGCGCGCCGTGGTTACTGAGACTCCGCACCAGGGGGAAAGGACGCAGCATGGGGGAATTTGAGGACGAGGTCGGCGAGATCCGCGCCTACCAGCAGAGCGATCGCTTCGAGCACACGACGCGGGTGTTCACGCCGCGGCAGGTCGCCGAGCAGCGCGGCACCGTGGATCAGGACTACACGGTCGCCCGGAACGCGGCCACCGAGTTCCACGCGCTGCTGCGCGAGAAGTTCGCCGCCGGCGAGTCGATCACGAGCTTCGGCCCGTACTCGCCCGGCCACGTCGTGCAGATGAAGCGCGCGGGGATCGAGGGCATCTACCTGGGCGGTTGGGCCACCTCCGCCAAGGGCTCGAAGGACGAGGACCCGGGCCCGGACCTGGCGTCCTACCCCCTCAGCCAGGTGCCGGACGAGGCCGCCGGCCTTGTCCGCGCTCTTCTGACCGCCGACAAGAAGCAGCGCTTCCACCGCTCGCGGATGACCGAGGAGGAACTCGCGGCGACCCCGGAGGTCGACTACCGCCCCTTCCTCATCTGCGACGCCGACACCGGCCACGGTGGCGACGGCCACGTGCGCAACCTGGTCCGGCGCTTCGTCGAGGTCGGCGTCCCCGGATACCACATCGAGGACCAGAAGCCCGGCGTCAAGAAGTGCGGCCACCAGGGCGGCAAGGTGCTCGTCGCCTCCTCCGAGCAGATCTCGCGTCTGTCGGCCGCCCGGTTCCAGCTGGACATCATGGGCGTGCCCGGCATCATCGTCGCCCGCACCGACGCCGAGGCCGCGAACCTGCTGGACAACGCCAGCGACGAACGCGACCAGCCGTTCATCCTGGGTGCCACCAAGCGCGACATCCCGTCCTACAAGGCCGGTTTCCTCGCGATGATGCGCAAGTTCTTCACGGCCGGCGTCGAGGAGATCAACGGCTTCAAGATCTACGCCG